>NZ_MWOM01000051.1:15973-31625 GCF_012931925.1 Acidovorax sp. SRB_24 | reverse complement strand
CGGCGCGCTGCTGGCGGCGGCGCTGGTGGCGGCGCTGGTGCTGCGCGCGCGCGGGCGCACGCCGGCGGCTACCACGGCGCGGCTCGCCGAGCTGCAGTCGCGCATCCGGCCGCACTTCCTGTTCAACACGCTCAACAGCGCCATCGCCCTGGTGCGCGAAGAACCGGCCCAGGCCGAGTCGCTGCTGGAAGACCTGAGCGACCTGTTTCGCCACGCGCTGGTCGAACAGGGCGAGGCCGTGACGCTGGCCGAAGAGATCACGCTCGCGCGGCGTTATCTGCACATCGAGCAGGTGCGCTTTGGCGCGCGCCTGCAGGTGCAGTGGCAGCTCGACCCGCGCGCCGACAGCGCACGCCTGCCGCCGCTCCTGCTGCAGCCGCTGGTGGAGAACGCCGTCAAGCACGGCATCGAACCGAGCGCGCGCGGCGGCAAGCTGCGCGTGCAGACCGAGCTGCGCGGCAGCCGCGTGGTGGTGCGCATCACCAACACCGTGCCCGGCGAGAACGCGCAGGGGCCCGCGGCCCCGCCCGGCCACGGCATCGCGCTGGCCAATGTGCGCGCGCGCCTGGCGCTGCTGCACGACGTGCAGGGCGAGTTCAGCGCCGGCATGGACGGCGGCCTCTACCAGGTGCGCATCGCCCTGCCCGCGCCCCGCCCGGCGCGCGCGCCAGCGCCCTCCCCGACCCCCGCGCGCCGCAGCGCGCCGACTGCCCCATGAACATCCTGGTCGTTGACGATGAGCCCCTGGCGCGCCAGCGCCTGCGCACCCTGCTGGCCGACTGCAGCGCGGACGCGCCGCACAGCGCGCCCCACGCCGTGGCCGAGGCCGCCAGCGCCGCCGAGGCGATGGAGCGGCTCGCCCCGACCGGGGGCCGCGCTTTCGACCTGGTGCTGCTCGACATCCACATGCCCGGCCAGGACGGCCTGGGCCTGGCACACCAGCTGCGCACGCTGGCGCACCCGCCGGCCTTGGTGTTCGTCACAGCGCACACCGACCACGCGGTCAGCGCCTTCGAGCTCGACGCGGTCGACTACCTGACCAAGCCGGTGCGCCGCGAGCGGCTGCAGCAGGCGCTGGCAAAGGCGCGGCGCGCCGTGGGCACGCCCGCCCTGGCCGCTGCGCCGCCCCGGGCGGGCGAGGCGCTGTTGATCCAGGACCGCGGCCGCACCGAGCGCGTGCCGCTGGCCGAGGTGCTGTACTTCAAGGCCGAACAGAAATACGTCACCGTGCGCACCGCCGCGCGCAGCTACATCCTCGACGGCGCGCTCAGCGAGCTCGAAGCGCGCCACGCGCCGCACTTCTTGCGCATCCACCGCAACGCGCTGGTGGCGCGCCGCGCCGTGCGCGCGCTCGAAAAGCACGATGACCCCGAAGAAGGCGAAGGCTGGGCCGTGCGCCTGCAGGGGCTGGGCGAGCTGCTGGCGGTCTCGCGCCGGCAGGTGGCCGCGGTGCGCGAAGAAATCGAGCGCTGAGCCTCCCCAAAGAAAACGGTCCCTTGCGGGGCCGGCGGCATGCTATCCAAACAATAGCTATCAGCGCTTTCCCAGAAAGGGCTGGAGGCCTATTTCATCAAAAACAGATTACAGCCGCACCGGAATGCCGCGCGCCGCCATGTGCTGTTTGGCCTGCTGCACGGTGAACTCGCCGTAGTGGAAGATGCTCGCGGCCAGCACCGCGTCGGCGCCGCCGATCTGGATGCCGTCGGCCAGGTGGTCGAGGGTGCCGACACCGCCCGAGGCGATCACCGGCACGCTGACCGCGTCGCTGACGGCGCGCGTGAGCTCGAGGTCGAAGCCCGCCTTGGTGCCGTCGCGGTCCATGCTGGTGAGCAAAATCTCGCCGGCGCCGCGCTGCGCCATCTCGGCGGCCCAGGCCACGGCGTCGAGGCCCGTGTTCTTGCGCCCGCCATGGCTGTAGACGTCCCAGCCCGCGCCCACCGGCTCGCCATGCGCGCCAAGGCGCTGCGCGTCTTCCGCACTGCGGCGCTTGGCGTCGATCGCGACGACGATGCACTGCGCGCCGTACTTGGCCGACACGGCGTTGATGACCTCGGGGTTGGCCAGCGCCGCCGAGTTGAAGCTGGTCTTGTCGGCGCCCGCGTTCAGGAGGCGGCGCACGTCATCCACCGTGCGCACACCGCCGCCGACGGTGAGCGGGATGAAGACCTGGCTGGCCACGGCCTCGATGATGTGCAGGATCAGGTCGCGCCCGTCGCTGGTGGCGGTGATGTCGAGGAAGGTGAGCTCGTCTGCCCCCTGCGCGTTGTAGCGCGCGGCGATCTCGACCGGGTCGCCGGCATCGCGCAGTTCGACAAAGTTGACGCCCTTGACGACGCGGCCACCGGTCACGTCAAGGCAGGGAATGATGCGTTTGGCAAGCATGGCGCTGGAAATCCGGCAGTGGAAAAGAAGCCCGACAAGATACCACGCGGGTGCGGCCCGCCGGCCGGCCCTGGCGGCCCGTGGCGCAGGGCCCGGCTACGGGATGCTTCAAAAACGTGAGCACGCTGCGCTCGCCTGGCCCTGATTTGAGGCATTTTCAGGCCTGAAAGCGAAACAAGGCCTGCGTCGCGTGCTATGCTTTTTGAGAGTCCGGTGCCTGCAGCGTGCGCGCCACGCCGTCCTGCCAGCGCCAGGCGTCCGCGCACATGCGGTCGAGGTCGCGTCCCGCGCGCCAGCCCAGCAGCTGCTCGGCCAGCGCCGGGTCGGCCCAGCACTGCGCCACGTCGCCGGGGCGGCGCGCGACGACGCGGAAGGGCACGGCGCGGCCGCTGGCGCGCTCGAAGCTGCGCACCATCTCGAGCACCGACACGGGGCGGCCCGTGCCCAGGTTCACGGTCAGCAGCCCCGCGTGGTCCTGCAGGTAGCGCAGCGCCGCCACATGGCCTTCGGCCAGGTCGCAGACATGGATGTAGTCGCGCACGCCGGTGCCGTCGGGCGTGGCGTAGTCGTCGCCATAGACGCTCAAGGCTTCGCGCTGCCCCACGGCGACCTGGGTCACGAAGGGCATCAGGTTACCCGGAACGCCCTGCGGGTCTTCGCCGATCAGGCCGCTCTCGTGCGCGCCCACCGGGTTGAAGTAGCGCAGGCGCGCAATGCGCCACTGGCCGGGCTCGGCCGCATCGACGTCGGCCAGCACCTGCTCCATCATGAGCTTGCTCCAGCCGTAGGGGTTGGTGGCCGCGAGCGGGAAGTCCTCGCGGATCGGCAGCGAGGCCGGATCGCCATACACCGTGGCCGAAGACGAAAACACCAGCGTGCGCACGCCGGCCGCCCGCATGGCCTGCAGCAGCACCACGGTGCCCGCGACGTTGTTGTCGTAGTAGCGCAGCGGCTCGCGCACCGACTCGCCCACGGCCTTGAGCGCCGCGAAGTGGATGACGGCTGTGATCGGGTGCTCGGCAAAAATGCGCGCCAGCAGCGCCGCATCGCGCACATCGCCCTCGATGCAGACGGGCTCCGCGCCCGTGATGCGGCCGATGCGCGCGAGCACCGAGGCCCGGCTGTTGCCGAAATTGTCGAGGATCAGAAAGGGCACGCCCGCCGCAGCCAGCGCCACGCAGGTGTGTGAGCCGATGAAGCCGGCGCCGCCAGTGACCAGAATCACGCTGTGGCGCTCAGACCGCGTTCAGCGCATCGGCGCGCGCCTGCGCGGCGGCGAAGTCGAGGTCGCCGGTGTAGATCGCGCGGCCGCAGATCACGCCTTCGACGCCTTCGCCCTCGACGGCGCAGAGCTGCTCGATGTCCTGCATGCTGCCCAGGCCGCCCGAGGCGATCACGGGAATGGTGACCGCCTGCGCGAGCTTGACGGTGGCTTCGACGTTGATGCCCGAGAGCATGCCGTCGCGGCCGATGTCGGTGTAGATGATGGATTCGACGCCCCAGTCCTCGAACTTCCTGGCCAGGTCCACCACGTTGTGGCCGGTGAGCTTGCTCCAGCCGTCGGTGGCGACCTTGCCGTCCTTGGCATCGAGGCCGACGATGATGTGGCCGCCAAATGCCGTGCAGGCGTCCTTGAGGAAACCGGGGTTCTTCACGGCGGCGGTGCCGATGATGACGTAGCGCAGGCCGCCGTCGATGCATTTCTCGATGGTGTCGAGGTCGCGGATGCCGCCGCCCAGCTGCACCGGGACGTCGTCGCCAACCTCGCGCAGGATGGCCTTGATGGCGGCGATATTCTTGGGCGCCCCGGCGAATGCGCCGTTCAGGTCCACCAGGTGCAGCCGGCGCGCACCGGCATCGACCCAGCGGCGCGCCATGGCGGCCGGGTCTTCACCGAAGGTGGTCGATTGGTCCATGTCGCCTTGCTTGAGGCGTACGCAATGGCCGTCCTTGAGATCGATGGCAGGAATGAGCAGCATGGTGGTTCAGCGAAAAAAGCGATGGCAGGCGCGGCCCGAACAGATGGTGAAAAACTCAGGGATTCCAGTGCAGAAAGTTGCGGTAGAGCTGCAGGCCCTGTTCCGCGCTTTTCTCGGGATGGAACTGTGTGGCGAAAATATTATCGCGTGCGATGGCCGAGGCGAACAGGCCGCCATAGTCGGTCTCGCCCGCGCAGTGGCGCGCATCGGACGGTCGGGCGTAGTAGCTGTGGACGAAATAGAAGTGGCTGCCGTCGGGAACGCCGGCCCACACCGGGTGCACGGCGCCGCCATGCGGCACCTGGCGCACCGGGTTCCAGCCCATCTGCGGCACCTTGTAGCGGCTGCTGTCAGCTTGCAGCCGGCCGGCCAGATCGAACCGGAGCACCTCGCCGTGGACCAGGCCCAGGCCCGGCGTTCCGCCGTCCGGCCCCTCGGCGCTGTGGTCGAGCAGCATCTGCATGCCCACGCAGACGCCGAACAACGGCTTGGCCGCGGCCGCTTCGAGCACCGATTCGCGCAGCCCCGAGGCCTGCAGCTCGGCCATGCAGTCGGGCATCGCGCCCTGGCCGGGCAGCACGACGCGCTGGGCGGCGCGCACGTCCTCGGGGCGCGCGGTGACGACGACGGTCCAGCCCGTGCCGGCGGCCGCCGCCTGCACGGCCTGCGACACCGAGCGCAGGTTGCCCATGCCGTAGTCCACCACGGCCACGGTTTTTGCTTCTGTATTCATAGCTGTCAGCGCTTATCAGGCAAGCGTTTGGAGCCGATTTGGCTTGAAGATCACAGCAGTCCCTTGGTCGAGGGGATGGTGCCGGCGCTGCGCGCATCGCGCTCGACGGCAAAGCGCAGCGCGCGCGCAAAGGCCTTGAACGCGGTCTCGCACTGGTGGTGGGCGTTGGCGCCGCGCAGGTTGTCGATGTGCAGCGTGGCGCCCGCGTGGTTGGCGAAGCCCTGGAAGAATTCGTGCGTGAGCTGGGTGTCGAACGCGCCGATCATGCCGCTCGTGAACGCGATGTTCTGCACCAGGCCGGGGCGGCCCGAGAGGTCGATGACCACGCGCGTGAGCGCCTCGTCGAGCGGCACGTAGGCGTGGCCGTAGCGGCGCAGGCCCTTCTTGTCGCCGACGGCGCGGGCCACGGCCTGGCCCAGCGTGATGCCCACGTCTTCGACCGTGTGGTGGCCGTCTATGTGCAGGTCGCCGTCGGCGTGCACTTCGAGGTCGATCAGGCCGTGGCGCGCGATCTGTTCGAGCATGTGGTCGAAGAAGCCGATGCCGGTGTGCAGCGAGGACTGGCCCGTGCCGTCGAGGTTGATGCGCACGGTGATGCGCGTCTCGGCGGTGTTGCGGCTGACTTCAGCGATGCGGTCGGTGGAAATGGAGGAAATCAGAGCAGAAGAGGTCATATCGAAGCCTGGAGCGCGTCCAGCATGCGCGCATTGTCATCGGCGCTGCCGACCGTGAGGCGCAGGCAGCGGGCCAGCAATGGGTGCATTGTAGAAACGTTCTTGACAAGGACCTTGCGTTCGCGCATGCCGGCGAAGGTCTTGGCGGCGTCGCGCACCCGCACCAGCACCATGTTGGCCTCGCTGTCCCAGCATTTCTCGATGCCGGGCATCTGGCGCAGCGCGGCCACGAGCCGGTCGCGCTGGGCGCGCAGCTCGGCCGCCTGGGCGGCGAACACGTCGGCGTGCTCGAGCGCGAACAGCGCGGCCTCGCAGTTGAGCACGCTGACGTTGTAGGGCGGGCGCACCTTGTCGATCTCGGCCACCAGCGCGGCCGGACCCATCAGGTAACCCAGGCGCACGCCGGCCAGGCCGAACTTGCTGAGCGTGCGCATCAACAGCACATGCGCATTGCGCTCGGGCTCGGCGCGGATGCGGTCGATCCAGCTGCGGCGGGCGAACGGCTGGTAGGCCTCGTCCATGACGACGATGCCGCCCTGCGCGCCCACGGCATCGATGATGCGCTGCACCACCGCTTCGCTCCACAGCGTCGCCGTGGGGTTGTTCGGGTAGGCGATGTAGGTGATCGCCGGCTTGTGCTCGGCCACGGCGGCCAGCATCGCGGGCTCGTCGAGTTCGAAGTCGGGCGTGAGCGGCACGGCGACGAAATCGAGGCCTTGCAGCTGCGCGCTCATCGGGTACATCACGAAGCCGGGCATGGGCGCGAGCATCGTGGCGCGCTGGCCCGTGCCGGGCTGGGCGCAGGCCAGCGCGAGCAGCGTGATGAGCTCGTCCGAGCCATTGCCCAGCACCAGGGCTTGGCCGGCCGGCAGGCCGGCATAGCGCGCCAGGGCCTCCTTGAGCCGCTCGGTGCCCTCGCCCGGGTAGCGGTTCAATGCCAGCGCGCCCAGGCGCTGGCCCAGCGCGGACTGCAGCGCGGGCGGCAGGCCGAAGGGGTTTTCCATCGCGTCCATCTTCAGCAGGCCGTCGGCGCTTTGCACGGCATAGGCGCGCATGGCGCGCACGTCAGGGCGGATCACCTGGAGGGGATCTTTGGCAGAGAGCGTCATTCGGAAAAGTCCAGTTCTGTCGGAACCACAAGAAAGGGGTTGATGGTCTGCACCGCATCCATCTGCTGACCATGCGGCAGGGCTTCGGTCAGCAGGCAGCGGCAGCCCTGCTGGTGCGCCGAGGACAGGATCAGCGCATCCCAGTAGCTCAGGCCGTAGCGGTCCTGCAGGTCCCAGGCGCCGTCCACCGTGTACGCATCGAGATGCGGCGGCAGCCAGACACGCAGGCGGCGCACCTGGGCGCGCACGCGCTGCAGCACGCGCGGGCCCTTGAAGCGCTGGATGGCCTGGTTGTACAGTTCGTTGAGCACCTGCGAGCTGATGCGCCCGCTGCGCGTCTGCCAGCAAAACGCCATCCATTCCCGGGCCTGCGCCTGGCGGACCGGGTCGCGGTCGTCGGCGCTGGCCAACAGCACTTCGGTGTCGACAAAGATCGGGGCGGTGGCCACGTTCAACGCTCGAAAAGGATGTTGCGCGGCACATAGGGCCCGCTCGAGGCGCCCCACGATTCGAAGCTCAGCGCCTCACGCATCGCCTGGGCATAGGCGTCTTCCTGGCGCATCTTTTCCGCCATCCATTCACCGAGCAGGCGCGAGACGCTGCTGCCGCGCTTGGCGGCTTCGACGCGCACCCATTCGGCGACGCTGTCGTCCATGGTGACGGTGATGTTCTTCATGCGTCAAATAATACACGAACTTCGTGGTGCACGAACTTCGTGTCGCATTTTGGTGCAGCGTGGGCGTGGCTTTTGGGGCCGAGCGCTGCCCGCTTTGGCCCGGTACATTCCTGCCATGGACCACCCGCCTGCCATCCCCGTTGCGGCCCCTTCCCAGCACCACGTGCTGACCCTGCTGCGACGCGCGCCCCGTTGGACCGTGCTGACCGGCGCCGGAATCAGCACGGACAGCGGCATCCCCGACTACCGCGACGCGGCGGGAGCGTGGAAGCGCTCGGCGCCCGTCAGCTTCCAGGACTTCATGGGCCACGCCAGCACGCGCCAGCGCTACTGGGCGCGCAGCCTGGCCGGCTGGCCGGTGTTCAGCCAGGCCCGGCCGAACGCTGCGCACCAGGCCCTGGCCCAGCTGGAAGCGCGCGGCCCCGCACACAGCACCATCACCCAGAACGTGGACGGCCTGCACCAGCGCGCCGGCAGCCGGCGGGTGATCGACCTGCACGGGCGTCTGGACCAGCTGGTCTGCATGGGCTGCGGCCAGCGCAGCGCGCGCGGCGACTTTCAGGCGCGCCTGCTGGCGGCGAATCCAGCGTGGCAACACCGCCATGCGCCGGTGGCGCCCGATGGCGATGCCGACCTGAGCGAGGTGGATTTTTCACGTTTCTCCGTTCCGCCGTGCCCACTGTGTGGCGGCATCCTCAAGCCCGATGTCGTGTTTTATGGCGAAAACGTGCCGCGCCCGCGTGTGGACGACGCCATGCAGCGTCTCGCGGAAAGCGAGCTGCTGCTCATTGTGGGCAGTTCGCTCATGGTGTATTCGGGCCTGCGCTTTGTGCATGCCGCCAAGCAGCTCGGTCTGCCGGTGGTGGCGATCAACCTCGGTGCGACGCGCGCGGACGCGCAGCTCGATGGCAAGTGGCAGGCGGCATGCGCGCCAGCGCTGGAAGACCTGGCCGCCCTGCTCTGAATGCGGGAAACCTCGGGCCGCGGCGCGCGCGAGCTCGCGTCGCCCCGCGCAGCAAACATTGGCGAACGCCCTAGCTCCTGCAGGGCCATGCATCGCGCGAGTGCAGTGTTGGCGGACCTATCGGTGTCGCCCTTTCCAGGCGCGAAACCCGTCCTGAAGTTCACACAGAGAAGGGACGCTCGTGCTCACCACCTGCGAGCTTCTGCACGGCGTCCAATGGCACTCCATGCTCCGCGGCGATGCGTTTGAGTTGCGCAATCTTCAGGCCTTGCGTCCTCAATTGCCGTTTCAAGTCTTCTTTCTCCGCCTTCAATCGCCTGTTCGCGTCGAGCAGTTCTTGATTCCGTTTTGTCTCGCCGGATTTCGCCGCTTTGGGGAGGCTGTTGACCTGATCCAAAACATTCACATCCACGGGCCGCATCAACGGGGCGTACCGATGCTCATAGCGGTATGCCAACAAGTCTGCGGGAACTTTCAAATAGGCGCACCAGAAGGCATCCAAGCGCTCGCACAGCCTGATCCACAAGCGCGCAAAATCGAGCTCAGCCCCCTCGCGCACGCACGGCGCCAGTTCCGGCTCAAGCTGCAAGGCGCCCTCCTTGCAGCGCGTATCCCAAAACGCTGTAAACGCCTCCTTGTAGCCACCACGGCCATGGACTAACTCGTTGCGCATACCGTTGAACAGCCTCGCCGCGTCACGCGATACCCCCAGCAAAGCCGCAGTGCTTGCATCACTGAGTTGCCGCTGGTGTTCACCATCCATGGCTTCAACGCACGTCATCAGCAACATGTAGCGAGCTTCCAACGCAACGTCGGCCTGCTTGCCCGCTACAAAGAATTTCAGTGCCAGAAATGCACTGCGAAACGCCGCCTCCGAGAGGCAACAAACTCCTTCCAGGATATGCCCCATCAGTGCAAATCGCGCTTCGCTCGACAAAGGAAAAGTTGAAACCTGATTTCTAGGCCGGTATCCGAAAAAAACGACCTTCGATGCCTCGATGCTCAGGACACGCGGCAAATCCCGACCATGGCACAGCATCAAGCCCGCATGGATGCGCGGCTCTATGGGCGCCAAGTCGTCGGTGCTGTATGCGCACACGATGCCATCTTGCGGAGAAACCGACGCGAAATGCACTTCCGCCTTGCCCCATTGAAACGCGCGGACGTGAGCGACCTGGATCGCCTTGCAGGCGTCCCCGTAGTAGTGTTGAAAAGGATACTGCTCGGACACAGGGCAATCCAACTGAAACTCCAGCGCATATTCGGTAGGCCCCAGGACCAACCGCCGCACCCCGTCATCGCCCTCGCACAGCGCCGCCATTTCCCTTCCAAAGCATTCCGGCCACTCAGACAAAGCATTGCGACGGCTCAAGAGGAATTGGTCTGCGTGCATGCGCACCTTGATGTCTTGATTGCCCAGGGACACCGATTGCAACCGCAACGGGACGGAGCGACGTTCCTGAGCCAGGCAGTCCACCAATGGATGCGACGCTGGAATCAACACAGTGAACTCCAAGGCCTGGGCGTCGAACTCCACCGACGCGTTCAAGAGCGAGACACCATGCTCAGGACTCTCAAGTTCCGCAGTCCCGGTGAAGCGGGCATAGATCAGGTGTTTCGGTTCATCTGCCATCAGTCTCTCCCTTTTCCCTGCGCATCATGCCCCTTCGGGGCAGGCAGTCATGCAAAAAGCCGCCAGACCTTGCGGCATGGCGGCTTGGCGCGAGGGCGCGAAACTGCAGGGGGGCTACTTCAGCCGCATCTCCGCTGCGCGCGCATGGGCCTGCAAGCCCTCGCCATGCGCGAGCACGCTGGCAATGCGGCCCAGCACCTGCGCGCCTTGCTCACTGACCTCGATGAGGCTGCTGCGCTTCTGGAAGTCGTACACGCCCAGCGGCGAGCTGAAACGCGCGGTGCCGCTGGTCGGCAGCACGTGGTTCGGGCCGGCGCAGTAGTCGCCGAGCGACTCGCTGGTGTACGGGCCCAGGAAGATCGCGCCGGCGTGGCGCAGCAGCGGCTCCCAGCGGTGCGGCTCGCGGCTCGATATTTCGAGGTGCTCGGGCGCGATGCGGTTGGAGATCGCGCAGGCCTCTTCCATGCTGCGCGTGTGGATCAGCGCGCCGCGGCCGGTGAGGCTCTTGGCGATGATCTCGGCGCGCGGCATGGTGGGCAACAGGCGGTCGATGGCCTGCTGCACGGCGGCTATGTAGGCCGCGTCGGGGCACAGCAGGATGGACTGCGCGAGCTCGTCGTGCTCGGCCTGGCTGAACAGGTCCATCGCCACCCAGTCGGGCGGCGTGCTGCCGTCGGCCAGCACCAGGATCTCGCTCGGGCCGGCGATCATGTCGATGCCCACGGTGCCGAACACGCGCTTCTTGGCGCTGGCCACGTAGGCGTTGCCGGGGCCGGTGATCTTGTCGACCTGGGGCACGGTGTGCGTGCCATAGGCCAGCGCCGCCACGGCCTGCGCGCCGCCGATCGTGAAGGCGCGCGTGACGCCGGCCACATAGGCGGCGGCCAGCACCAGCGGGTTCTTCTCGCCGCGCGGCGTGGGCACGACCATGATGATCTCCCCCACGCCCGCCACGTGCGCGGGGATGGCGTTCATCAGCACGCTGCTGGGGTAGGCCGCCTTGCCGCCGGGCACGTAGATGCCGACGCGGTCGAGCGGCGTGACCTTCTGGCCCAGCAGGCTGCCGTCCTCGTCGCGGTAGCTCCAGCTCTGGCCGCAGGCCTGCTTCTGCGCCTCGTGGTAGCTGCGCACGCGCGCGGCGGCGGCCTGCAGGGCCTGGCGTTGCTCCGCGGGGATCGCGTCGAACGCGGCTTTGAGCTCGTCTTGCGTGAGTTCGAGCGCGGCGAGCGTCGGCGCCTGCAAGCCGTCAAAGCGCGCGGTGTACTCGAGCACGGCCGCGTCGCCGCGCCGCTCCACGTCGGCCAGGATGTCGGCCACGCGCTGCTCGATGGCGGCGTCGGTGTCGGCGGACCAGTGCAGGCGCGCGGAAAAATCCGCCTCAAAAGTGGCGCTAACGCTGGACAGGCGTGCGGGTGCAGCTACAAAAGTCATAGTCAATCGGTCAGTCGGCAGGGCGGATGGCACCGGCAAACGCATCGATGATGCGGCGCAGCGGCGCCTGCTTGAGCTTGAGCATGGCCTGGTTGACCACCAGGTGCGAGCTGATGTCCATGATGCGCTCGACCTCGATCAGGTGGTTGGCCTTGAGCGTGTTGCCGGTCGAGACGAGGTCGACGATGGCGTCGGACAGGCCGATCAGCGGCGCCAGCTCCATGCTGCCGTAGAGCTTGATGAGGTCGACGTGCACGCCCTTGCTGGCGAAGAAGTCGCGCGCGATGGCGGTGTATTTGGTCGCCACCTTCAGGCGCGAGCCCTGCTTGACGGCCTGCGCATAGTCGAAGTCCGAGCGCACGGCCACGCTCACGCGGCACTGGGCAATGCGCAGGTCGAGCGGCAGGTACAGGCCCGAGCGGCCCGCACCCCATTCGGCGCTGTGCTCGATCAGCGTGTCCTTGCCGCACACGCCCAGGTCGGCGCCGCCGTACTGCACGTAGGTGGGCACGTCGGTGGCGCGCACCAGCACCACGCGCACGTCGGGCCGGTTGGTGGGCAGGATGAGCTTGCGCGACTTTTCCGGGTCTTCGAGCACCTCGATGCCGGCGGCGGCCAGCAGGGGCATGATTTCGTCAAAGATGCGGCCTTTGGACAGGGCGAGGGTGATCATCAGATTCTTTCAATGTCCGCGCCCAGGGCACGCAGCTTCGCTTCCATGCGGTCGTAGCCCCGGTCCAGGTGGTAGATGCGGTCGACCACGGTCTCGCCCTGCGCCACCAGGCCGGCAATGACCAGGCTGGCCGACGCGCGCAGGTCGGTCGCCATGACGGTGGCGCCCGAGAGGCTGGCCGTGCCGTCCAGGCCGTCGGTGATGGCGACGCGGCCATCGATCTGGATGCGCGCGCCCAGGCGCACCAGTTCGTTGACGTGCATGAAGCGGTTCTCAAAAATGGTCTCGGTCACGGCCGCCGTGCCCTGCGCCACGCAGTTGAGCGCCATGAACTGCGCCTGCATGTCGGTCGGAAAGCCCGGGTACTCGGTGGTGCGAAAGCCCTGCGCGCGCAATGCGGCAGCGCCCGGACTGCGCACGCGGATGCCGCCGTCCACGGCCTGCACGTCCGCACCGGCGTCCTGCAGCTTCTCGACCACCGCGTCCAGGTGGTCGGGGCGCGCGTGGCGCAGCAGCGCATCGCCGCCGGTGGCGGCCACGGCGCACAGAAAGGTGCCGGCCTCGATGCGGTCGGCCACCACGGCATGCGTGCAGCCGTGCAGGCGCTCCACGCCCTGGATGCGGATGCGGCTGGTGCCGTGGCCCTCGATGCGCGCGCCCATCGCGATCAACATCTCGGCGAGGTCGGCGATCTCGGGCTCCTGCGCGGCGTTCTCGAGCACCGTCTCGCCCTCGGCCAGCGCCGCGGCCATGAGGAAGTTCTCGGTGCCGGTCACGGTGACCATGTCGGTGGTGATGCGCGCGCCCTTCAGGCGCGTGCGCCCGGCCGGCAGCTTGGCGATCATGTAGCCGTGCTCGACCACGATCTCGGCGCCCATGGCCTGCAGGCCCTTGATGTGCTGGTCCACGGGGCGCGAGCCGATGGCGCAGCCGCCGGGCAGCGACACCGTGGCCTCGCCAAAGCGCGCCAGCAGCGGCCCCAGCGCCAGCACCGAGGCGCGCATGGTCTTGACCAGCTCGTAGGGTGCCTCGGGCGAGCTCAGGGCGCTGGCGTCGATGCGCACCGTGCCGTTGTCGTCGCGCTCGGCCGACACGCCCATGTTGCGGATCAGCGTGAGCATGGTCGCCACGTCCTGCAGGCGCGGCACGTTGGTCAGCACCACGGGATCGGCGGTGAGCAGCGCCGCGCACAGTTCGGGCAGGGCGGCATTCTTGGCGCCAGAGATGGCCACCTCGCCCTGCAAGGGCCGACCTCCGCGGATGAGGAGTTTGTGCATGGCGGAAAACCTGAAAAGTGAATTGAGAAAGAAAAAGGGCTCAAACGCTTATGGGCAAAGCGCAAGGAGCTATCAAATCTGATGCGCGCAAGCGCTCAGCCGCGGGACTGCGCGGCCCACTCGGCGGGGGTGAAGGTCTTCATCGACAGCGCGTGCACTTCATCGGTCGCCATCTTGCTGCCCAGCGTCGCATAGACGCGCTGGTGGCGCGCAATCGGGCGCTTGCCCTCGAACTCGGCCGAGACGATGGTCGCGTACCAGTGGCGGCCATCGCCTTCGAGCGTGATGTGTTCACAGGCGAGGCTGGCGGTGATGAGGTCTTTGAGTTGGTCGGCGGTCATTTCAGTCATCCATTGCGTTGTGCGCTACCTGCAGCGCGTGCAGCGGCTCGGGGGGTGTCATGTTCTGATCTTGTAGCCGGTGCGCAGCAGGTGCACGGCCAGCAGGCTCACGAGCGCCCAGGCGGTGGCCACGATGGACAGGCTGAGCCAGGGCGAGACGTCGCTCTGGCCAAAAAACCCGTAGCGGAAGCCGTCGATCATGTAAAAGAACGGATTCAGGTGGCTCACCGCCTGCCAGAACGGCGGCAGCGACTGGATCGAATAGAACACGCCCGACAGGAACGTCATGGGCACGATGATGAAGTTCTGGAACGTGGCCATCTGGTCGAACTTGTCGGCCCACAGCCCGGCAATCACCCCCAGCGTGGCCAGCAGCGCGGCGCCCAGCACGCCAAACAGCACGATCCACAGCGGCGCGGCGAACTGCGGCGTGGCAAACGCCAGCGTGACCACGAAGACGCCCAGCCCCACCACGAGGCCGCGCAGCACCGAGGAGCCGACGTAGGCGCCGAACCAGGTCCAGTGCGACAGCGGCGTGAGCAGCTGGAACACCAGATTGCCCATGATCTTGCTTTGCACCAGGCTCGACGAGCTGTTGGCAAAGGCGTTTTGCAGCACGCTCATCATCACCAGGCCCGGCACCAGAAAGGCGACGTAGCCGATGCTGCCAAACACCACGCGGTCCTGCAGCACATGGCCGAAGATCAGCAGGTAGAGCACGGCGGTGAGCACCGGAGCGGCGACGGTCTGGAAGCCCACCTTCCAGAAGCGCAGCACCTCCTTGTAGAACAGCATCTGCCAGCCGGTCATGCGGCCTGCCCCGCCATGGCATCTGCGCTGGCGCCAGCACCGGCGTTGGCCATCACGTTCAGGAACACGTCCTCCAGGTCGGCGCGGCGCATTTCCATGTCCTGCACGTCGACGCCGGCCTCGCGCAGCACCGCCAGAGCGCGCTCGACGGCCTGCGCGTCTTCGGTGGGCAACTGCACGATGCGGCCCGTGACGCGCGCCACGGCCGCGATCTGCGGCGGCAGCGCGCTGTCGGTCTTGAACACGAGCACATTGCCCGAGGCCGCCTTGAGCAGCTCGCTGGTGCGGTCCAGTGCCACCACGCGGCCGCGCTTGAGCATGGCAATGCGGCCGCACAGCGCCTCGGCCTCTTCGAGGTAGTGCGTGGTCAGCAGCACGGTGTGGCCTTCCTTGTTCAGGCGCGCGACAAACTGCCACAGCGTCTGGCGCAGCTCCACGTCGACCCCGGCGGTGGGCTCGTCGAGCACGATGATGGGCGGCTTGTGCACCAGCGCCTGCGCCACCAGCACGCGCCGCTTCATGCCGCCCGAGAGCTGGCGCATGTTGGCGCCGGCCTTGTCGGCCAGGCCCAGGCTGTGCAGGAGCTCGTCGATCCAGGCGCCGTTGTTCTGCACGCCGAAATAGCCCGACTGGAAGCGCAGCGCCTCGCGCACATTGAAGAAGGGGTCGAACACCAGCTCCTGGGGCACCACGCCGAGCTTGCGGCGCGCGGCGGCATAGTCGGCCTGTACGTCGCAGCCCTGCACCAGCACGCGGCCGCTGCTGGCGCGCGCCAGGCCGGCGAGGATGCTGATGAGGGTGGTCTTGCCCGCGCCATTGGGCCCCAGGAGGCCGAAGAACTCGCCCTCCTCGATGTCCAGGCTGACGTGGTCGAGGGCCTGGAACGGCCCTTGGGGCGTGGTGTAGGTCTTGGAGACGGATTGGAAGGATACGGCGGGCATGTCAGCGGCCCATTTTACGGCCTGGGGGC
>NZ_MWOM01000051.1:0-15923 GCF_012931925.1 Acidovorax sp. SRB_24 | reverse complement strand
CCTGGGGGCATTGCCCACGGGGGTCAGGCTCATGCCGCGCTGGGCAGCAGGGGCGCCACGCCGTACAGCGCCGCCATGCGGGCCAGCGCGGGCGGCAGGCCCTTGATGGCAAAGGCCTGGCGCGCCGCCAGGGCCTCGCGCCGGCATTCGAGCAGCACGGCCAGCGCCGAGCTGTCGAAGACCTGCAGGGCGCTCGCGTCGACCACCAGCTGGGCGTCGGTGCGCCCGCGCATGCCCTGCAGCAGCATGCCCAGCGCGCCGCGCGCCTGGCGCTGCGTCAGTTCGGAAGGAAGCACGAGCAAGGCAGCCATCGCGGCTCAGCCCTTGGCGTTGCTCTTGTTGCGCTCGGACAGGCTCTGGATCAGCCCGTCGACGCCGCGGGCGTTGATTTCCTGCGCAAACTGGCTGCGGTAGGTTTCCACCAGCCACACGCCGAGCACGTTGAGGTTGTAGATCTTCCAGCCCGCGCCCGCCTTTTCAAGGCGGTAATCGAGCTGCACCGGGTCGCCGCGGCCGCCGCGCACCTCGGTGCGCACCAGCACATCCTTGTCCTCGGGCGCGGCGCGCAGCGGCTTGACGGTGACGGTCTGGTCGTTGAACTGCGACAGCGCGCCGGCATAGGTGCGCACCAGCAGGATCTTGAACTCGTCCTGCAGGCGCTGCTGCTGCGCCGGCGTGGCCTGGCGCCAGCCCGGCCCCACGGCCGCGGCCGTCATGCGCCGGAAGTTCACATAGGGCATGACGGTGCTGTCCACGAGGGCAATGACCTTCTGCACATCGCCGGACTGCAGCGACTTGTCGGTGCGCAAGGTGTCGAGCACCTGGTTCGACAGGCGCTGGATCAGCGCGTCGGGCGCCTCGTCCGCGGCGTGCGAAGACAGGGACAGCGCCAGCAACACAGCGGCACCGAGGCTGGCGGCCATGCGGCCCAGAAAACGTCGGTTCATTTCATTCCTTTCGTTGCAGCGTCAGCGGCTGCGGCGCTCAGTGGTCGGGCTCGGGCGGCAGCATGCCGCTGTTGTCATCGTTTTCATCATATTGCCCCGGACCGGGCGGCTCGCTGCGCTGTTCGCGCAGGCGCAGGTAGACATCGCGCGTGAAGCTGTACTTGTCGAGCGCCGCGGCATCGAGCACCTCGCCGGCGCGCAGCAGGCTCGCGCGCGTGTCGACCGCGCGCAGGCCATACAGGCTGTTGCGCGCCGACACCGGGGTCACCTGGCCGAGCAGGTTGCCCTGCCAGTCCACCGGCAGCGCGAGCGTGTCGCGCACGGTCGAAGGCCCCAGGATGGGCAGCACCAAATAGGGCCCCGTGGGCACGCCCCAGCGCGCCAGCGTGAGGCCAAAGTCCTGCTTGGCGCGGTCGATGCCCATTTCACTGGCCACATCGAACAGGCCGCCGATACCGAACACGGTGTTGACGTTGAAGCGCACCAGGCTGTTGAGGGCGGCTTCTGCGCGCAGCTGCAGCACGTTGTTGACGAACGACCAGGCATCGCCGAGGTTGGCAAAGAAGTTGCTCACCCCGGTGCGCGCCACGGCGGGCGTGAGGTCCGTGTAGGCCTGGGCCACGGGCTTGAGCACCGCATTATCGACCGCCTGGTTGAACTGCGCCATGCCCCGGTTGTAGGGCTCCAGCGGGTCGTTGCGCGGGCCCGTGGCGCAGCCGGCCAGCGCCAGCACCAGCGTGCCCACGGCCCAGGCGCGCAGGGGCGCGGGCGCGCGGGCGGCGCCGGCAGGGGTGGGATGGCAGGGATGTCCTGCGCGGGAAGAGGTGGTCATTTGTTGCTGCCCGCGGACGGCGTCGCGCCGTCCGCCGCCTTGCTGTAGAGGAACTGGCTGATGAGATTTTCCAACACCACGGCCGACTGCGTCGCCACCACCCGGTCGCCGTTGGCCAGGTGATGCTCGTCGGCACCGGCCTCGATGCCGATGTACTGCTCGCCCAGCAGGCCGCTGGTCAGGATCTTGAGTGAGCTGTCCTTGGGAAAAGCGTAGCGGTTTTCCAGCGCCAGCGTCACGCTGGCCTGGTAAGTCTTGTCGTCAAAGGTGATCGACTCGACGCGCCCGACCACCACGCCGGCGCTGCGCACCGCCGCCTTGGGCTTGAGGCCGCCGATGTTGTCAAAGCGCGCCGTGACCCGGTAGCCGGACTGGAAGTTGAGGCTGAGCAAATTGGCCGCCTGCAATGCCAGAAACACCAGCGCCACCGCGCCGAGCATGACGAACAGGCCCACCCAGACATCGTTTTTGGACTGTTGCATTGTTGGTTTTCCTTGTGCCGCGGGCCCCGGGCCCGCGTCAGAGACTGAACATGAGGGCCGTGAGGACAAAGTCCAGGCCCAGTACCGCCAGCGACGCCACCACCACGGTGCGCGTGGTCGCCCGCGACACGCCCTCGGGCGTCGGCTTCGCCGTGTAGCCCTGCAGCAGGGCGACGAAAGTGACCGTGAAGCCGAACACCAGGCTCTTGATGACGCCGTTGCCGACGTCCTTGAACACGTCCACACCGCCCTGCATCTGGCTCCAGAACGAGCCGGCATCGATGCCGAGCATCACGACCGCCACAAACCATCCGCCGAGCACGCCGACCGCGTTGAACACCAGGGCCAGCACCGGCATCGCAATGACGCCGCCCCAGAAGCGCGGCACCAGGATGCGGCGCACCGGGTCCACGGCCATCATCTCCATCGCGCTGAGCTGCTCGCCCGCGCGCATCAGGCCGATCTCGGCCGTGAGCGAGGTGCCGGCGCGCCCGGCAAACAGCAGCGCCGTGATGACCGGCCCCAGTTCGCGCACCAGCGACAGCGCCACAAGCAGGCCCAGCGCCTCGGTCGAGCCATAACGCTGCAAGGTGTAGTAGCCCTGCAGGCCGAGCACGAAGCCGACAAACAGGCCCGAAACGCCGATGATGGCCAGCGAATAATTGCCCAGGAAATGGATCTGGTCGCGCACCAAGCCGGGCCGCTGGAGCGCGGCGGGCAGCAGGCGCAGCAGCCGCGCCAGCAGTCGCGCGCCCATGCCGATGTCGGCGAGCTTGCGGCGCGCGGCAAAGCCCACGTCGGCCGGCTTGTACCAGCTCATGGTGTGCTCCCGGTCAGCGCGCCAAAGTCCTGCTCCACCGCAGGACCCGGGTAGTGGAACGGCACGGGCCCGGTGGGCAGCGCGTTGACGAACTGGTGCACCAGCGGGTCCTGGCTGCGCCGCACCTCGTCGGGCGTGCCCTGCGCGGCGATGGTGCCCGGCCCCAGAATGACGACATGGTCGGCCAGCGCGAACGTGGCCTCGAGGTCGTGCGACACCAGGATG
This sequence comes from Acidovorax sp. SRB_24, assembly GCF_012931925.1. Lineage (NCBI taxonomy): Bacteria > Pseudomonadati > Pseudomonadota > Betaproteobacteria > Burkholderiales > Comamonadaceae > Acidovorax > Acidovorax sp. SRB_24. The sequence continues at coordinate 12,617 of NZ_MWOM01000051.1, read as the reverse complement.
GTGGTGAGGCCCATCGCATCGTTGAGCGCGCGGATCAGCTGCGCGGCCGTGCCGAGCGAGATCGGGTCCAGCCCCGCAAAGGGCTCGTCGTACATGATCAGCTCGGGGTCGAGCGCGATCGAGCGCGCGAGCGCCACGCGCCGGCCCATGCCGCCCGAGATCTGGCCCGGCATCAGGTCGCGCGCGCCGCGCAGGCCCACGGCATGCAGCTTCATCAGCACGATGTCGCGCACCAGCGGCTCGGGCAGGTCGGTGTGCTCGCGCAGCGGAAACGCCACGTTCTCGAACACGCTCATGTCGGTGAACAGGGCACCGTACTGGAACAGCATGCCCATGCGCCGGCGCGCGGCATAGAGGCCGTCAGCGTCCATGCGGCCCACGTCCTGGCCATCAAACAGCACCTCGCCGCGCTGGGCGCGCTGCTGGCCGCCGATCAGGCGCAGCACCGTGGTCTTGCCGCCGCCCGAGGCACCCATGATGGCCGTCACCTTGCCGCGCGGCACGGTGAGCGACAGCCCGTTCAGCACCGGCCGCTCGCCATAGCCGAAATGGACATCGCGCAGCTCGACCAGCGCGGGAGAGGTGGGCGGTGAAGAAGAGGACATGGATGGGGCAGACAGAAGCGCCGCACACAAAAAGAGGTGCGGCGCGTAACCTACATCATATAGGGAAAGCCCTGAGCTGCCGGACGGGTGTCAGATCCATGCAAATAGCAGGAAGTTATAATGATCGGTTCAGAAATGACCCGCTCGGCCGGCCGAGCGGACTGCTGTCAGCGTTGCTTTGGCGTACAAGCGCACAACGGAACGAGGGCGCGGCAATTGGGCCGGCAACGCTTCTCCCTTCCTTGTGTGCGCACGCCAGCGGCGCACGGGACGGTGGACACGGGCCCTCTGCCGCGTGCCCACCGGTTTTGCCAACCTCGCAAAAGGGAACCATTCCATGAAAAACTTCCAACAAGTCGTGCCCATCACTGCCGCCGTCCCGCGCCAGGCCACGGGCCTGCACCTGATCGGTGACCTGTACGGGTGCTTGTGCGACAGCCGCCTGATGCTCGACGCCGCCCACCTCGAAGCCTTCTGCAAGGCGCGCGTGGCCGACGCCGGCCTGACGTCGGTCGGCAGCCTGTTCCACAGCTTTGGCGAAGGCGGCGGCGTGACCGGCGTGGTCGTGCTGGCCGAGTCGCACCTGTCGATCCACACCTGGCCCGAGGCCGGCTACGTCACGCTCGACGTGTATGTGTGCAACTACTCCACCAACAACCGCCCGAAGGCGCAGAAGCTGTTCGACGATATCCAGGCGGCCTTCAGCCCGAGCGACCCGCACCTGCACCGCGTCGAGCGCGCCTGAAATGAAGCAACACCCCCCTGAGTCGCTTCGCGCCTTCCCCCCTCTCTGTCGCTATCGCGCGGAGGGGGGACACCGCCAGCGCGGCGGGGCGGCCCTTGCGCGGCGGTTGCTGGCATGGGCTGCGCCGGTTGCATGGTCTGCGTACGACGCATACAGAAGAAAGGAGCGTTGACATGGCCGGACCACGCTACGTGGCCGAGCGCCTGACGCCCGACTTCGGCTTTTACCTGCGCGAGGCCCAGCTGCTGGCGCAAAAGCAGTCACCGTGGCAGCACATCGAGGTGTTCGAGAACGCGCTGTTCGGCCGCGTGATGCGCATCGACGGCTGCTTCATGACGTCCGAGCGCGACGAATTCTTCTACCACGAGCCCATGGTGCACCTGCCCGCTATCGCCCATGCGGGTCCGCGCAGCGCGCTGGTGGTCGGCGGCGGCGACGGCGGCGCGGCCGAGGAGCTGCTCAAGCACCCGGGCATGGAGCGCGTGGTGCTGGCCGAGCTCGACGCCGACGTGGTGCAGCTCGCGCGCGAATGGCTCGGCAACATCCACCGCGGCGCCTTCGACGACCCGCGTCTGGAGCTGCGCCTGGGCGACGCGCGCGCGCTGATCGAGTCGTGCAGCGAGCGCTTCGACCAGATCGTGCTCGACCTGACCGACCCGTTCGGCCCGGCGCTCGACCTCTACACGGTGGAGTTCTACCAGGCCTGCCGGCGCGCGCTGAACCCCGGCGGCGTGCTGTCGCTGCACCTGGGCTCGCCGATCCACCTGCCCGGCTCGATGGCGCGCATCGCCGCCTCGCTGCGCGCGGCCTTCCCCATCGTGCGGCCCTACCTGCAGTACGTGCCGCTGTACGGCACGCTGTGGTGCATGGCGATGGCCTCGGACAGCACCGATCCGGCACTGCTCGGCGCTGACGAGGTCGACGCGCGCATTGCCGCGCGCGGCCTGCAGGACTTGCAGCTCTATAACGGCGCCACGCACCAGGCGCTGCTGGCGCAGCCCAACTTCGTGCGCACCCTGCTGGCGCAGCCTGCGCAGCCGATCCACCGCGGCGGCACGCTCGACGAGGCCATCGACCCCGACAGCATTCCGGCCGTGGCCGTGCTGCCGGCCTGAAAAAACCCTGCCCGCGCGCGGCGGGCAGGAATATCGGTCAAATCGGCTTCCAACGCTTACCCAGAAAGCGCTGGAAGCTATCTTTTTCAAAGCATGTGGTTCAGGAAGGCGCGCGTGCGCTCGTGGCGCGGCTGGGCGAAGAATTCGGCGGCGGGCTGCGCCTCGAGGATTTCGCCCTGGTCCATGAAGACCACGCTGTTGGCGACCTCGCGCGCAAAACCCATCTCGTGCGTGACCACCAGCATCGTCATGCGCTCGTCGGCCAGCTGGCGCATCGTGCGCAGCACCTCGCCCGTGAGCTCGGGGTCGAGCGCTGACGTGGGCTCGTCGAACAGCATGATGTCGGGCTCCATGGCCAGCGCGCGCGCGATCGCCACGCGCTGCTTTTGCCCGCCCGACAGGCGCGCGGGGTAGCTGTCGCGCTTCTCGCTCAGGCCGACCTTGGCGAGCAAGGCCTCGGCCTTGGGCGTGATCTCGGCCGCCGACAGGCCCTTGACCACCATCGGTGCCTCGATGATGTTCTGCAGCACCGTGAGGTGCGGAAACAGGTTGAAGTGCTGGAACACCATGCCCATCTTGCGGCAGATGCGGCGCACCTGCGCGTCGGGCACGTAGCGGCAGTGCCCGTGGGCGTCGGTCGTGACCACCACCTCGCGCTCGATGGCGAGGTAGCCGCTGTCGATGGTTTCGAGGTGGTTGAGGCAGCGCAAAAAGGTGCTCTTGCCCGAGCCCGACGGCCCGATCACGGCCACGACCTCGCCGCGGTCCAGGCGCAGAGACACGTTCTTGAGCACCCGCGTGGGGCCGAAGCTCTTGCAGAGGCCGCGCGCCTCGATCATGGGCTCAGGCGTCGTGTTTGGCATAGCGGTTCTCCAGGCGCTGGAAGCCCCAGGTCAGCACCAGGGTCATGGTCAGATAGAAGGCGGCGGCGACGATGAACGGCGTGGTCGTGAAGTCGCGCTGCACGATGCCGCGCGCGGCGCGCAGCAGGTCGTTGAGCGCCAGCACGTAGATCAGCGAGGTGTCCTTGACCAGCGTGATGGTCTCGTTGCTCATGGGCGGCAGGATGCGGCGCACCATCTGCGGCAGCACGATGCGGCGCATGGTCTGGCCGTAGCCCATGCCCAGCACCTTGGCGGCCTCGTACTGGCCGCGGTCCACCGACTGGATGCCGGCGCGGAAGATTTCGGCGAAGTAGGCCGCGTAGTTGAGCGCAAACGCCAGCACGGCGGCCGGAAAGTCGGGCAGGCGCACGCCGATCACCGGAACGAAGGGCAGCGCGAAGTAGATGAACAGCATCTGCAGCATCAGCGGCGTGCCGCGCATCAGCCAGATGTAGCCGTTGACCAGCAGGCTCAGCGAGCGAAAGGGCGAGATGCGCGCCAGCGCCAGCGCCAGGCCCAGCGGCACGGCCAGCGCCAGCGTGATGAAGAAAAGCTTGAGCGTCACCGTGGCGCCTTGCCACAGTGGAGCCATCATTGAAAGCGCGTAGTCCATGCCCATTGCCTCAGGTTCCGCCCGTGCGCCGCGCCACGGACGGGGCGGCGCAAACGCAAAACACCGGCTGGCCGACGGGCGGCTCAGCCGGTGTGCTCAGCCCTGCAGAGGTTACTTGATGATGTCCTTGCCAAACCACTGGGTGGCGATCTTGGCCGAGGTGCCGTCCGCCTTCATGTCGACCAGGGCCTTGTCGAGCTTGCTGTGCAGGTCGGTATCGTCCTTGCGCACACCCACGCCGTAGTCTTCGGTGCCGAAGTGCTCGTCGAGCACGGCGTAGTCGGCGGGTTTCTTGGCCACGTAGTAGCGGCCCACCACCTCATCGACCACCACGGCGTCGAGGCGGCCCGTCGCCAGGTCCATCAGCGCCGTCACGTTGTCGCCGAAGGTCTTGAACTCCTTGAACGTCTGGAACACGGCATCGTCCTTCTTCACCGCATCGACAGCGCTGCTGCCTTCCTGCGCGCCGACGACCTTGCCGGCCAGATCGGCCTTGGTCTTGACCGCGGAGCTGGCGCCCACCACGACGATCTGGTGGTTTTCCATGTAGGGGGCCGTGAAGTCGATGTTCTTCTTGCGCTCTTCGGTGATGGTCAGGCCGTTCCAGAGCACGTCCACGCGCTTGCTGTTGAGTTCGGCTTCCTTGGCGCTCCAGTCGATCGGCTTGAATTCGACCTCCACGCCCAGGCGCTTGCTGGCCTCGCGGGCCATGTCGACGTCAAAACCGACCAGCTCGTTCTTTTCGTCGCGGAAACCCATGGGCGGAAAGTTGTCGTCCAGGCCGACCACGATCTTGGTGATGGCGGCGGGGGCCGGGGTCGACTCTGCGGCGGCCTGGGCGGCGGGCTCTTGCTTACCGCACGCGGCCAATAGGACGCCCATGGACAACAACAAAACAGCAGTGAGTTTTTTCATGGTGGGTGGAGTTTCCAGGGATAAAAACGGACGCAGGGCCGCACGCACAGGGCAGTCTGCCCTGCCGCGGGGGCCCCAGGAAGTCCGCATTGTCCCCGATATTCGGGTTAACCCCGAATCGCGCGGCACAAAACGCGCCTGCGGGAAAGGACTTCAGCGCGCCAGGCGATCAAGCCCCTCACGCAGCGACAGTGCGCCTGGCCGTGTCAGCGCGGCAGGTCGCTGAAACCCATCAGGAACTCGTCGACCGCGCGCGCGGCCTGGCGGGCCCTCGCGCGCTGCGGGCGGCCAGCCCGCAGCCCACTCCTGTCGCCCCTCGGGCGATTTGCGGGGGCCGGGCGCGGCCTGGTCAACGCGGCAGGTCGCTGAAACCCATCAGGAACTCGTCGACCGCGCGCGCGGCCTGGCGGCCCTCGCGAATCGCCCAGACGACCAGGCTCTGCCCGCGCCGGATGTCGCCTGCGGCGAACACCTTGGACACGTTGGTGGCGTAGCCGCCGATGAAGTCCACCGTGGCGCGGGCATTGCCGCGCGCGTCCTTGTCGACGCCAAAGGCGTCGAGCACGGGGGCCACGGGGCTGACGAAGCCCATGGCCAGCAGCACCAGGTCGGCGGGGTGGTGCTGTTCGGTGCCCGGCACTTCGACCAGCCGGCCCTCCTTGAATTCGACCTGCACCGTGGTCAAGCCCTTGAGCTTGCCCTTCTCGCCCGTGAACTCCTTGGTGGAGATGGCGAAGGCGCGCGCGCAGCCCTCTTCGTGACTGGAGCTGGTGCGCAGCTTGAGCGGCCAGTAGGGCCAGGTCAGCGGCCGGTTTTCCTCTTCTGGCGGCTGCGGCATGACCTCGAACTGCGTCACGCTGGCCGCGCCATGGCGGTTGCTGGTGCCCACGCAGTCGCTGCCGGTGTCGCCGCCGCCGATCACGATGACGTGCTTGCCGGTCGCTGAAATCTGGCCCTTGACCTTGTCGCCGGCGTTGACCTTGTTTTGCTGCGGCAGGAACTCCATGGCGAAGTGCACGCCAGCGAGGTCGCGCCCCGGCACCGGCAGGTCGCGCGACTGCTCGGCACCGCCGGCCAGCAGCACGGCGTCAAATTGCTGCTGCAGCTGTTCGGGCGTGATGGTTTCCTTGGCCCAGTTGGTGACCTTGGAACCCTGGCCCAGGCCGTCCTGCGCGGCGCCGACGAAGACGGCGGTGCGGAACCGCACGCCCTCGGCCTCCATCTGCGCCACGCGCTTGTCGATGTGGCTTTTTTCCATCTTGAAGTCGGGAATGCCATAGCGCAGCAGGCCGCCGATGCGGTCGTTCTTCTCGAACACGGTCACGCTGTGGCCGGCGCGCGCCAGCTGCTGGGCCGCGGCCAAGCCGGCCGGACCCGAACCGACCACGGCCACCGTTTTGCCCGTCTGGTGGCGGGCCGGCTGCGGCGTGACCCAGCCGTGCTCCCAGGCGCGGTCGATGATGGCGTGCTCGATGCTCTTGATGCCAACGGGATCGTCGTTCACGTTCAGCACGCAGGCCGCCTCGCAGGGCGCGGGGCAGATGCGGCCGGTGAACTCGGGGAAGTTGTTGGTCGAGTCGAGCACGGCAAAGGCGCTCTTCCAGTCGCTCTGGTAGACCAGATCGTTGAAGTCCGGAATGACGTTGTTGACCGGGCAGCCACTGTTGCAAAACGGCGTGCCGCAGTCCATGCAGCGCGCCGCCTGCACCTTGGCCTGCGCGTCGTCGAGGCCGATGACGAATTCCTTGTAGCTCTTGACGCGCTCGGGCACGGGCCGGTAGCCCTCCTCGATGCGCTCGTATTCCATGAAGCCGGTGGTCTTTCCCATGTCCGTGTCCTAGTGAATGCTGTGCGTGGCGTGTGGCAAACCGGCTTACTTGGCCGCCACCGCTTCGTTTTCAGGAGCTGCAACCGCAGGCGTTGCGGCGTCTTCGAGCACTTTTCGCTCATACATCTCGGACAGCGCGCGCTTGTACTCGGTCGGGAAGACCTTGACGAACTTGCTGCGCGAGGCGGCCCAGTGGTCGAGCAGCTCGCGCGCGCGCTTGCTGCCGGTCCAGCGGTTGTGGTCTTCCAGCAGCTTCTTGAGCAGGGCCTCGTCGGTTTTTCCCTGGTGGCGGACGGCGCGCGGGTGCATGGCGATCTGCTCGTCGCTGGGCACGATGCGCTCGAGCGCCACCATGGCCATGTTGCAGCGCGTGTCGAACTGGCCGTCCTCGTCGTAGACGTAGGCCACGCCGCCGCTCATGCCGGCGGCAAAGTTGCGCCCGGTCTTGCCGAGCACCACCACGGTGCCGCCGGTCATGTACTCGCAGCCGTGGTCGCCCGTGCCCTCGACCACCGCCGTGGCACCCGACAGGCGCACGGCAAAGCGCTCGCCGGCCACGCCGCTGAAGAAGGCCTCGCCGCTGGTCGCGCCGTACAGCACGGTGTTGCCGACGATGGTGTTGCGCGCCGCCTCGCCGCGGAAGTCGAGGCTCGGGCGCACCACGATGCGGCCGCCCGAGAGGCCCTTGCCGGTGTAGTCGTTGGCGTCGCCGATCAGGCTCAGCGTGATGCCGCGCGCGAGGAACGCGCCAAACGACTGCCCGCCCGTGCCCTCGAACTGGATGCGGATCGTGTCGTCGGGCAGGCCCTCGGGGTGCTGGCGCGTGACCGCGCCCGAGAGCATGGCGCCCACGGTGCGGTTGACGTTGCGCGCCACCTCCATGATCTGCACGCGCTCGCCGTGCTCGATGGCGGGGCGGCAGCGCTCGATCAGCTTGCGGTCGAGCGTGTGGCCCAGGTTGTGGTCCTGCTCCTCGGCGTGGTAGCGCGGCACGTCGGCGCCCACCGGTGGCTGGGCAAACAGGCGGCCAAAGTCCAGGCCACTGGCCTTCCAGTGTGCGATGCCGGCGCGCATGTCGAGCAGGTCGGTGCGGCCGATCAGCTCGTCGAATTTGCGGATGCCCAGCTGCGCCATGATCTGGCGCACTTCCTCGGCGACGAAGAAGAAGTAGTTGACGACATGCTCGGGCTTGCCCGAGAACTTGGCGCGCAAGGCCGGGTCCTGCGTGGCCACGCCCACGGGGCAGGTGTTGAGGTGGCACTTGCGCATCATGATGCAGCCCTCGACCACCAGCGGCGCCGTGGCAAAGCCGAACTCGTCGGCGCCGAGCAGCGCCCCGATGGCGACGTCGCGGCCGGTCTTCATCTGGCCGTCGGCCTGCACGCGGATGCGCCCGCGCAGGCGGTTCAAGACCAGCGTCTGCTGGGTCTCGGCCAGGCCGATCTCCCAGGGGCTGCCGGCGTGCTTGATCGACGACCAGGGCGAGGCGCCCGTGCCGCCGTCGTGACCCGCGATCACCACGTGATCGCTCTTGCACTTGGCGACGCCGGCGGCGACCGTGCCCACGCCCACTTCGGAGACGAGCTTGACGCTGATGCTGGCGTGCGGCGCCACGTTCTTGAGGTCGTGGATCAGCTGCGCCAGGTCTTCGATCGAATAGATGTCGTGGTGCGGCGGCGGCGAGATCAGGCCCACGCCGGGCACGCTGTGGCGCAGCTTGCCGATGTAGTGGCTGACCTTGCCGCCGGGCAGCTGGCCGCCCTCGCCGGGCTTGGCGCCCTGGGCCATCTTGATCTGGATCTGGTCGGCCGACGAGAGGTATTCGGCCGTGACGCCAAAGCGGCCCGACGCCACCTGCTTGATGCGGCTGCGCAGCGAGTCGCCATCCTGCAGCGGCAGGTCGACCTCGACGTTTTCGGCGCCGATCACGCTCTTCAAGCTGTCGCCCTGGCGGATCGGGATGCCCTTGAGCTCGTTGCGGTAGCGCTTGGGATCCTCGCCGCCCTCGCCGGTGTTGCTCTTGCCGCCGATGCGGTTCATGGCGACGGCCAGCGTGGCGTGGGCTTCGGTGCTGATCGAGCCGAGCGACATGGCGCCGGTGGCAAAGCGCTTGACGATCTCCTTGGCGGGCTCGACCTCGTCGATGGCAATCGCCTGGGCCGGGTCGAACTTGAACTCGAACAGGCCGCGCAGCGTCATGTGGCGGCGGCTCTGGTCGTTCACCAGCTGGGCGTATTCCTTGTACGTATTCCAGTTGTTGGCGCGCGTGCTGTGCTGCAGCTTGGCAATGGTGTCGGGCGTCCACATGTGCTCTTCGCCGCGCGCGCGCCAGGCGTATTCGCCGCCGGCGTCAAGCATGTGCGCGAGCAGCGGGTCGCCACCGAACGCCGCCTTGTGCATGCGGATGGCCTCTTCGGCGATCTCGAACACGCCAATGCCTTCGACGCGGCTGGCCGTGCCGGTGAAGTACTTGGCCACGGTGGCGCTGTTGATGCCGATGGCCTCGAACAGCTGCGCGCCGCAGTAGCTCATGTAGGTGCTCACGCCCATCTTGGACATGATCTTCGACAGGCCCTTGCCGATGGCCTTGGTGTAGTGGCCGATGGCCTTGTCGGCCGACAGGTCGCCCGAGAACTCCTTGTGCATGTCGGCCAGCGTCTCCAGCGCCAAATAGGGGTGCACGGCCTCGGCGCCGTAGCCGGCGAGCACGGCGAAGTGGTGCACCTCGCGCGCGGTGCCGGTCTCGACCACCAGGCCGGCCGTCGTGCGCAGGCCCTTGGCGACCAGGTGCTGGTGGATGGCCGAGAGCGCCAGCAGCGCCGGGATGGCCACCTGGGTGCTGCTGATGCCGCGGTCGCTGATGATCAGGATGTTGGCGCCGCCCTTGATCGCGTCCACCGCCTGCGCGCACAGCGAGGCGAGCTTGGCTTCCACGCCCTGCTTGCCCCAGGCCAGCGGGTAGGTGATGTCGATGGTGGCGCTCTTGAACTTGCCCTGCGTGTGTTTTTCAATGTCGCGCAGCTTGGCGATGGCGGCGAAATCGAGCACGGGCTGGCTCACTTCGAGCCGCATCGGCGGGTTGACCTGGTTGATGTCGAGCAGGTTCGGCTTGGGGCCGATGAAGCTGTTGAGCGACATCACGATGGCCTCGCGGATCGGGTCGATCGGCGGGTTCGTCACCTGCGCGAACAGCTGCTTGAAGTAGTGGTAGAGCGGCTTGTTCTTGTCCGAGAGCACGGCCAGCGGGCTGTCGTTGCCCATGGAGCCGATGCCCTCCTCACCGTTCTTGGCCATGGGCGCGAGCAGGAACTTGAGGTCTTCCTGCGTGGTGCCAAAGGCCTGCTGGCGGTCGAGCAGGGGCAGCGGGTGGGCGGGCGCAGGCACGGGCGCGTCCAGCACGATGCTGTCGAGCTTGATGCGCAGGTTCTCGATCCACTGCTTGTAGGGCTTGGTGTTGACGATGTTGGCCTTGAGCTCGTCGTCGTCGATCATGCGGCCCTGCTCCAGGTCGATCAGCAGCATCTTGCCCGGCTGCAGGCGCCATTTGCGCACGATGCGGTTCTCGGGCACGGGCAGCACGCCCGACTCGGACGCGAGGATCACCAGGTCGTCGTCGGTCACGCAGTAGCGGGACGGCCGCAGGCCGTTGCGGTCGAGCGTGGCGCCGATCTGGCGGCCGTCGGTGAAGACGATGGAGGCCGGGCCGTCCCAGGGCTCGAGCATGGCGGCGTGGTACTCGTAGAACGCGCGCCGGCGCGGGTCCATGGTCGTGTGCTGCTCCCAGGGCTCGGGGATCATCATCATCACGGCCTGGCTGATCGGGTAGCCGGCCATGGTCAGCAATTCGAGGCAGTTGTCGAACGTGGCCGTGTCCGACTGGTCGGCGAAGCTGATCGGGTAGAGCTTTTGCAGGTCGGCCGCCAGCACGGGCGACGCCATCACGCCCTCGCGCGCCTTCATCCAGTTGTAGTTGCCCTTGACGGTGTTGATCTCGCCGTTGTGCGCCACGTAGCGGTACGGGTGGGCCAGCGGCCACTCGGGGAAGGTGTTGGTCGAGAAGCGCTGGTGCACCAGGCCGAGCGCCGAGACACAGCGCACGTCCTGCAGGTCGAGGTAGTACTTGCCCACCTGGTCGGCCAGCAGCAGGCCTTTGTAGATCACGGTGCGGCTGCTCATGCTGGGCACGTAATACTCTTTGCTGTGCTTGAGCCGCAGCGCCTGGATGGCGGCGCTGGCGGTCTTGCGGATCACATAGAGCTTGCGCTCGAGCGCGTCCTGCACGATCACGTCGCTGCCGCGGCCGATGAACACCTGGCGCAGGATGGGCTCTTTCGCGCGCACGGTGGGCGACATCGGCATGTCCTTGTCCACCGGCACATCGCGCCAGCCCAGCAGCACCTGGCCTTCGGCGCGGATGGCACGCTCCATCTCCTGCTCGCAGGCCAGACGCGAAGCGTGCTCCTTGGGCAGAAAGATCATGCCGACGCCGTACTCGCCCGCGGCGGGCAGCGTGACACCCACGGAACCGTCCGGGGCCGTTCCGGCCCGGGCCATCTCCTCGCGGTAGAGCGCGTCGGGAATCTGGATCAGAATGCCCGCGCCATCGCCCATCAGCTTGTCGGCCCCCACCGCGCCGCGGTGGTCGATGTTCTCGAGGATCTTCAGCGCCTGCGTGACGATGTCGTGGCGCTTCTCGCCCTGGATATGGGCCACAAAGCCCAGCCCGCAGGCATCGTGCTCATGCCCGGCCGCATACAGGCCGTGTTGTGTCAGGTGCGCAATTTCAGCCGCGGTGGTCATGGTGTGCATCTCTTGTGTGTTCACAGAAACACAAGATTAGTGCAATGCAACATACGGGTGCAAGCAAAATAATAGGGGTCAGATTCCAATTAAATGAACTAATTAACCCATCTATTTAAATTAGGGACGAATCAAATTCAATAGCAAATAGTTAAGACATACAAAGGGATGCGAGGCTATTTGACCATGATTTTTCGCACGCTAGGCGGCCGCCCTGGCTTGGCTTTGGTAACGCGGCGTGGCGATTTTTTTTGCAAGGCCGCGACAAAATCCGCACTTCCCAGAGCCCAGCCGCGCAAGGCCGCGTCGGTCAGCGCCACCTGCTCGCCATGGCCGATGCTTGCCTGCACCAGCGCGGCATAAGCGGCCTCGCGCGCAAAGGGCGTGTTGCCCAGCGCCCAGTACAGCGCATGCGGCGTGACCAGCTTGTCGCTGCGCTGGCCCAGGTGGTGGGCATGGCTGGACCAGGGCCAGGCACCCGGCTGCGCCACCCTGCCGGCGCGCACCGGGTTCAGGTCGAGGTAGACCATGCAGGCCAGCAGGTAGCGCTCGGTCTCGATCAGCGTCGAACGGTAGCGCCCTTCCCACAGCGTGCCAGAGCGGCCATGGCGCTGGTTGAAAGTGCGCACATAGCTGCGCCCCACGGCCTGCATCATCAGCGGCAGCGCCTCGGCGGTGGACGGTGTGGCCAGCAGGTGGAAGTGGTTGTCCATCAGCACATAGGCATGCACCGCCACGCCGAACTTTTGCGCGCTCTCGGTCAAGAGCGCGAGCATGGTCTCGAAGTCCTGTTTGTCCGCAAAGATCATCTGGCGGTTGTTGCCGCGCTGGATGATGTGGTGCGGGTAGCCGGGCAGGGTCAGACGGGGCAGGCGGGCCATGGGAAGTTCCAGAGAGGACGATGTGCGCAATTTTAAATTGGTGTCTGACCCCGATTAGATTGATTAGTTGTGCGCTTGTTGCCGAGGGCGGAGGCCGGATCTCGCCTCGGCGGGCGGCTTTTCTTGGGTTCCTTGCGTTTATTGACGATGTGCCCTTCGCTGGGGGCAGAGGCCGGGTCTCGCCCCGGCGGGCGAGGTACTTTTCTTTGCTTCGCTGTATGGACCGCAGAC
>NZ_MWOM01000017.1:0-84076 GCF_012931925.1 Acidovorax sp. SRB_24 | reverse complement strand
CGGCGCAGTTCGCGTTCGACATAGAAGCAGTCGGGCGCCTTGATGTCTTCGAGGTTGATGGCGCCAAACGTGGGCTCGAGCGCGGCAATGATGTCGACCAACTTGGCCGGGTCCTTCTCGTTGATCTCGATGTCGAACACGTCGATGCCCGAGAACTTCTTGAACAGCACGCCCTTGCCTTCCATGACCGGCTTGCTGGCCAGCGCGCCGATGTCGCCCAGGCCGAGCACGGCGGTGCCGTTGGTCACCACGCCGACGAGGTTGCCACGGCTGGTGTACTTGAAGACGGTGCTCGGGTCCTTGACGATCTCTTCGCAGGGGGCGGCCACGCCGGGCGAATAGGCCAGTGCCAGGTCGCGCTGGTTGACCATCTGCTTGGTCGCCGCGATGGCGATCTTGCCGGGCTTGGGAAATTCGTGGTATTCCAGCGCCGCGCGGCGCAGCTCGGCGCGTTTTTCGGGGGTGTTGTTCGCCGTCATGTTCTCTGGCATCAAGCGTCTCCAGCTCAGGTAAGTGCCAGGCCGCGCCACCGCAGGTGCTCCGGGCGGGCCGTCAGCTTTGGTTAAGCCGCGATTGTAGGCCGCGGCCCAGGGAAACCCAGGGCTGCAAACCCCCTGGCGCAGTGGAAACAGCTGTGACTGGCGCGGCCCCATTGCGGCCCTGGGGTAGTTGGCGCATCGCACCCGCTTGCGCCGCATGCTGGCGCTGCTATGCTGCCCCGCCCAACGGCACAACAACCACTCCACAGAGACATGTACGACTCCATCCCTGCCTCCCTTCATCCCCTTCCCTCCCGCAGCCGCGCGCTGCTCGCTGGCCTGGCGCTGGCCGCCACGCTGGCAGCCCCTGGCGCGCAGGCCCAGCCCGCCGCGGGCGCCTACCCGAGCAAGACCATCCGCCTCGTCGTGCCCTACTCGGCGGGCGGCTCCACCGACATCCTGGGCCGCCTGCTGGCGCAGAAGATGGGCGAGAACATGAACGCCACCGTGGTGGTGGACAACAAGCCCGGCGCCAATGGCACGCTCGGCTGCGACCAGGTCGCCAAGGCCCCGGCCGACGGCTACACCATCGTGCTCGGCGACGTGGGCTGCCTGGCGATGGCGCCGGGCCTCTACACCAAGCTGCCCTACGACCCGCTCAAGGACTTCACGCCCGTGAGCCTGGTCGCGCGCAGCCCGCTGGTGCTGACCGTGGGCGCGCAAAGCCCGTTCAAATCGATGGCCGACCTGACGGCCGCGGCCAAGGCCCAGCCGGACAAGCTCAACTACCCCTCGTCGGGCACGGGCGGCCCGAACCACCTGGGTGCCGAGCTGTACGCGATGCAGGCCAAGGTGAAGATCAGCCACATCCCCTACAAGGGCAGTGCGCCGTCGGTGGTCTCGCTCGTCGCGGGTGAAACCGACTTCGGCTTCCTGACGGCCGTGACCATCGACTCCCAGCTCAAGGCCGGCAAGCTGCGCGCCCTCGCCGTGGCGCACAACGAGCGCCTGGCCTCGCTGCCCGAGGTGCCGACCATGGACGAGCAAGGCCTCAAGGGCTTCCAGGCCGACGCCTGGTTCCTCGCCGCCGTGCCCGCCGGCACGCCCCAGCCCATCGTCGAGCGCCTGTACCAAGAAATCGCCAAGGCGCTGCCCGACGCGCATGTCAAAGCCAAGCTCGACGCCATGGGCGTGCTGCCCTCGGCCTCCAGGCCAGCCGCGTCGGCCGACTTCCTGAAGGTGGAAGTGGCCAAGTGGCGCCAGGTGATCAAGACCGCGGGCATCACGCTGGATTGAGCGCGCCCTGCACCCGCAAAAAGCCCCTGCCGCGCAGACTGCGGCAGGGGCTTTTTGGCATGGGCGCGTGCTGCCAGCGCAAGGGCAGAGGCGACCGGCGCTTCAAAAACAGGAGCTACCGGCGCTTTATTCTATTGGTTTTGCTGCCAAAAATTCCTTGAAACGCAATCTGCGCCCACGCAACTAGCTCCTGTTTTTCGAGCATCGGGCGCACCGGGGAAATACCGGCCGCCATGCAACACGGCCCCGCAGGGCCGTGTCTTGCCACAGAGGGGGCCGCTTACCGGCTGCTCGGGAAGCTGAACACCGCTCCTTCGCGCACGCCGGCCGAGGGCCAGCGCTGCGTGATGGTCTTGCGCTTGGTATAGAAGCGCACCGCGTCCGGGCCGTAGGCGTGCAGGTCGCCAAACAGGCTGCGCTTCCAGCCGCCGAACGAGTGGTAGGCCACGGGCACCGGCAGCGGCACGTTCACGCCCACCATGCCGACCTGGATGTGGTCGGTGAAGTAGCGGGCGGCCTCGCCGTCGCGGGTGAAGATGCAGGTGCCGTTGCCGTACTCGTGCGCGTCGATCAGGTCCATGGCCTGCTGCAGCGTCTGCACGCGCACCACGCCGAGCACCGGGCCGAAAATCTCTTCCTGGTAGATCGTCATGCCGGGCTTGACATGGTCGAACAGACAGGCGCCGAGGAAGTAGCCGCCCTCATGGCCTGCGGCCACCTGCACGCCACGGCCGTCCACCACCAGCGTGGCGCCTTCGGCCACGCCCTGGTCCACATAGCCTTTCACCTTCTCGAAGTGCTGCTTGGTGACCAGCGGGCCCATGTCGTTGCGGTTGTCGGTGCCGGGGCCGACCTTCATCTTGGCGATCTCGGTCTTCAGGCCGGCGATCACGGCATCGCCCACTGCGTCGCCCACGGCCACCAGCAGCGGGATGGCCATGCAGCGCTCGCCGCACGAGCCGTAGGCCGCGCCCATCAAGGCGCTCACGGCGTTGCCCACATCGGCGTCGGGCATCAGCACGGCGTGGTTCTTGGCGCCGCCCAGGGCCTGCACGCGTTTGCCGTGCTTGCAGCCTTCGGCGTAGATGTATTCGGCGATGGGGGTAGAGCCCACAAAGCTCACCGCCTTGACGCGCGGGTCGCGCAGCAGGGTGTCCACGGCCACCTTGTCGCCGTTGACGACGTTGAGCACACCGGGGGGCAGGCCTGCTTCCTGGGCCAGCTGGGCGATGAACAGTGTCGACGAGGGGTCGCGCTCCGACGGCTTGAGCACAAACGTGTTGCCGCAGGCCACGGCCATGGGCCACATCCACAGCGGCACCATGGCCGGGAAGTTGAACGGCGTGATGCCGGCCGTGACGCCCAGTGCCTGGAACTCGCTCCAGCTGTCGATGTTCGGGCCCACGTTGCGGCTGTGCTCGCCCTTGAGCAGCTCGGGCGCGTAGCTCGCGTATTCCACGTTCTCGATGCCGCGCTGCAGCTCGCCGTGCGCGTCGGCCAGCACCTTGCCGTGCTCGGCGGTGATCAGGGCGGCGATCTTGTCGGCGTTTTCTTCGAGCAGCACCTTGAGCTTGCCCATGACGCGGGCGCGCTTCAAAGGCGGCGTGTTGCGCCAGGCCGGGAAGGCGGCCTCGGCGGAGGCAATGGCGGCCTCGACCGTGGCCTGGCCCGCCAGCGCCACGCTGGTGGTGGAATGGCCGGTGGCGGGGTTGAACACGGGCTGGGTGCGTTCGGTGTCGGCAACGATCTGGCCGTCGATCAGGTGGCCGACGGTGGTGGTGACGTTCTTGTCGTGGTGCATGGCGAAAATTTGAATGGAAAGTGCCGCCAGAGCTTATCCATTAAGCGCTGGCAGCTATCAATATGAGAGTTTTTGGGTATGCGCAGGATCAGGCTGTCTCAGCCAGGGCATCGCCGAGTGCGTTGATCAGGCGGTCGATCTCGGCCTTCTCGCTGATGAAGGGCGGGGCCAGCTGGATGGTGTCTCCGCCGTAGCGCACGTAGAAGCCTTTCTTCCAGCAGTTCATGGCGACCTCGTACGGCCGGCGGGCCGGCTCGCCGGGCAGCGGTGCGATGCTGAAGCCCGCGGCCAGGCCGTAGTTGCGGATGTCCAGCACATGCCTGGCGCCTTGGAGGCTGTGCACCGCCTGCCCGAAGTACGGCGCCAGCGCCTGCACGCGGCCCAGCATGTCTTCCTTTTGCAGGATGTCGAGCGCCGCGATGCCGGCAGCGCAGGCCACGGGGTGGGCCGAATAGGTGTAGCCGTGCGGGAATTCGAGCAGGTACTCGGGACCGCCGGCGTCCATGAAGGTGTCGTAGATGTCCTTCTTGGCGACCACGGCGCCCAGCGGCTGCGCGCCATTGGTCACCTGCTTGGCGATGTTCATGATGTCGGGCGTGACGCCAAACGCCTCGGCGCCGGTCATGGCCCCCGCGCGGCCGAAGCCGGTGATGACTTCGTCAAAAATCAGCAGGATGTTGTTCTGCGTGCAGATCTCGCGCAGGCGCTGCAGATAGCCCACGGGCGGAATCACCACGCCGGCCGAGCCCGAGAAGGGCTCGACGATGACGGCGGCGATGTTGCTCGCATCGTGCAGCGCGATCACGTCGAGCAGCTTGTCGGCCAGCTCCTTTCCGGTGGGCGGCATGCCCTGGTGGAACGAGCCCGCCGGCGGCTGGGTGTGCGGGAGGTGGTCGGCTTCGACGCCCTGGCCGAAGAGCTTGCGGTTGGCACCGATGCCGCCGACCGAGATGCCGCCGTAGTTCACGCCGTGGTAGCCCTTCTCGCGGCCGATCAGGCGCGTCTTGCCCGCCTGGCCCTTGGTGCGCCAGTAGGCGCGCGCCATCTTGAGCGAGGTGTCTGCGGCCTCCGAGCCGGAGCCGGTGAAGAACACATAGTCCAGGCCTGCAGGCGTGAGGTCCTTGATACGGTTGGCCAGCTCGAACGAGAGCGGGTGGCCGAACTGGAACGCGGGCGCGTAGTCGAGCTTTGCGGCCTGCCGGCCGATCGCCTCGGCGATCTCGCGGCGGCCGTGGCCCAGGCCCGAGCACCACAGGCCCGAGAGCCCGTCGAAGATCTTGCGGCCATCGGAGTCGGTGAAATAGGCGCCGCTGGCCTCGACGATCATGCGCGGGTGGGCCTTGAAGTTGCGGTTGGCCGTGTAGGGCATCCAGTGGGCCTCGAGCCAGGCGGCGTCCATGCGCGGGGCGTTGCCGGCAGCGCCAGCGGCGGGGAGGTCGATGTTGACGAAGCTCATGGGGTTCTCCGATGCACAAATTCAGCCCTGCGACGCAGAGGCACTGGGGTGGCCATTGTTGCCCGCGCTGTTAATCTCTCCAAGAGCGCAATGTCAATGTTTACTTAGCACTTCATGCACGCAAAGTCCGCCGTCCCCACCCCTGTGCCCCCCGCCGCCGCGGCGCCGCGCCAGCGCGCGCTGCTCGGCCAGATCAGCGACATGGACCTGCGCCTGCTGCAGGTGTTCAAGAGCGTGGCCGAGTGCGGCGGCATGGCCGCGGCCGAGCTGGAGCTCAACATCGGCGCCAGCACCGTGAGCCGGCACATGAAAGACCTGGAAACGCGCCTGGGCCTCACGCTGTGCCGGCGCGGGCGCGCCGGCTTTGCGCTCACGGCCGAGGGCCAGCGCGTGTACGACGAGACCCTGCGCCTGCTCAGCGCGGTGGACGCGTTTCGCAGCGGCATCGACGACATCCACCAGCGCATGGGCGGGCGGCTTGACGTGGCGGTGTTCGACAAGACAGCCAGCAACCCGGCCGCGCGCATTGGCGCGGCCATTGCGCTGTTTACCGGGCAGGCGCCGGACGTGGCCCTGCAGATGCATGTGGCGTCCATCAACGCCATCGAACGCGGGCTGATCGACGGGCGCTTCCAGGTGGGCATCATCCCGGCGCACCGCCATTCGCAAAGCCTGGTCTACACCGACCTGTTCACCGAGAACATGCTGCTGTACTGCGGCCGGCAGCACCCGCTGTTCGGCCAGGACCACCGCCAGCTCACCTGGCAGGCGCTGCGCGCCTGGCAGTTTGCGGGCCTCGGCTACCACTCGCCCAACATGGAGCTGAGCCACAGCGCGCGCCTGCCGCGCAAGGCCACGGGCTTCGACCAGGAGTCCATCGCCACGTTGGTGCTGTCGGGCCGCTACCTGGGCTTTCTGCCAGACCACTACGCCGAGGCCTTCGAGCGCAGCGGCCAGATGCAGGCGGTGCAGCCGGCGCAGTTCTTCTACCGCTGCCAGTTCGTCGGCGTGCTGCGCAAGTCGCCCCAGCCGCCGCGTGCGGCGCAGGCGTTCGCGCAGTGCCTGGCGGCCGCACACGGGGCGCCGGTGTGAGCACCCTGCCCCTCTGAGCGTCAGCGCGTCAGCGCGTCAGCGGCAGCGCCACGCCCATGGCCGCAAACGCACCCCCGCAGACGCGGTTGAAGCGCTTGCCCAGGCGCTCCAACGCCGGACGGATGCGGTGCGCGAGCCGGGCCAGCAGGGTCTCGACCCCGCATTCGATCAGCGCGAAGGTGCCGGCCATGACCGCGAACTGCAGCCACAGGCTGCGCGCCGGGTCGATGAACTGCGGCAGGAAGGCGCCGTAGAACAGCAGCGCCTTGGGGTTGGACACCGCCGCAAACAGTCCCTGGCGAAACAGCTGGCTGCGGCGCGGGAACGGGGCGCCGGGCGCGGCCTGCAGGTTCAATGGCGGTGCGCGCCACAGCTGCACGCCCAGCCACACCAGATAGGCGCCGCCCACCCACTTGAGCACCTGCAGCGCGCTGGCCGAGGTCTGCAGCAGGGCACCGATGCCGAGCATCGAAAGCCCAATCACGGCCACGAAGCCGCAAGCGCCGCCGGCCACCGTGTACAGCGTGCGCCTGTGCCCGTGCAGTGCGCCGTGCGTGAGCGCCAGCAGGCTGTTGGGGCCAGGCGTGAGCGACAGGCCGAGGGCGGCCACGAGATAGATCAACCAGGTGTGCAAGGCCATGGGGCGTTCCTTCACTGGGGGCCAACCGGGCGCGCCAGTATAGGAGGGCGCCCGGGCGCAGGGCTGCGCCGAAGGAACTGCGCGCCTGGGCCCCGCGCGGCGCGGCAGCGGTGCCCCGGTGGCAAAATTGCCGGGCTTGCCGCCCGCACGGCGCCGCAACGCCCTCCCCGCCCATCCACCCGTTTTTGATCGGAAAGCCGCGCCATGTTCACAGGCATCGTCCAGGCCACGGCCACCATTGCCGCCATCCACGACCGCAGCGGCCTGCGCACGTTCACGCTCGATTTTCCGCCGGGCTTTTGCCAGGACCTGGCCATTGGCGCGAGCGTGTCCACCGATGGCGTGTGCCTCACGGTGACGGAAATCCTCTCCCCCACGCAGGCCGCATTCGACGTGATGCAGCAAAGCCTGAACATCACCACGCTGGGCCGCTACCACCAGGGGGACCGCGTGAACGTGGAGCGCGCGGCCAAGGACGGCGCCGAGATCGGCGGCCACCCGCTGTCGGGCCACGTCGATTTCACCGGCACCCTCACCGAGCGCCGCGCGTTCGACAACAACCTGGTCTGGCGCGTGGCGGTGCCGGAGCCGTTTCGCAAATACATCTTTGCCAAGGGCTACATCGCCATCCACGGCGCGAGCCTGACGGTGTCCGAGGTGAACCGCGCCGAGGGCTGGTTCGAGGTCTGGCTGATCCCCGAGACGCGCCGCGCCACGGTGTTTGAAGCCAAAAAGGTGGGCGACGCGCTCAACATCGAGATCGAGCGCAGCACGCAGGTGCTGGTGGACACGGTGCGCGAGGCCGTGCACGAGAGCCTGGGCGCGCTGCAGCCCGTGCTCGAAGCGATTTTGCAGGAAAAGGGCCTGTCGCTCGATGACTTCCTGCGCCCGCAGGTGCAGACGCCACAGTGAGCGCGCGCGTGTGCGCGCTCGCGCCCCAGCACCTGCCCGGCCTGCTGGCCGTGCAGCAGGCCTGCTATGGCGCGGCGCTGGTCGAAGGGGCGCAGGTCTTTGCGCGCCGCCTGGCCAGCCCGGCCAACTGCTCGCTGGTGCTCGAACACGCCGGACAGGTCGTGGCCTACCTGGCGGCCTACCACTCGGTGCGCCACAAAGTGACGCCGCTGCAGGGCGACTTCGAGGCCGTGGCCGCACCAGGCATCCCCGACACGCTCTACCTGCACGACATGGCCGTGCTGCCGCAGTTCGCCGGGCGCGGCCTGGCGCGTGCGCTGCTGGCGCGGCTGTGGGCGGGGGCCACTGCCCGCGGCCTGCGCCATTCGGCGCTGGTGTCGGTGCAGGGTTCGCGGGCGTACTGGGAGCGGCAGGGGTATGCGGTGCAGGCGCTGGACCAGGCGGCGCAGCGCGCGCGGCTGGCCAGCTACGGCCCCGGTGCGGTCTACATGCTGCGGCGCCTGGACGGCGGCGCGCCCTGAGCATGCGCCGCACCGCGCAGCCACGCCCCGTCATCGGGCTGTAGGGTTGCTTGGCGATAATGCGCTCCATGCCAAATCGCTGGAAACCCAACGTCACCGTGGCGGCCATCATTGAACAGGGTGGCCGCTTTTTGCTGGTGGAAGAGCAAACCCGCGACGGTCTCAAGCTCAACAACCCGGCGGGCCACCTCGACCCCGGCGAAGCTCCGGCCGACGCCTGCGCACGCGAGGTGCTGGAAGAGACCGCGCACGAATTCGCGCCGAGCGCGCTGGTGGGCGTGTACCTGAACCGCTTCACCAAGACGCGCACCGGCGACGACCTCACCTACCTGCGTTTTGCCTTTGCCGGCACGCTGGGCGCGCACCACGGCTGGCGCACGCTCGACGCGGGCATCGTGCGCACCGTATGGATGACGGCCGACGAGATCCGCGCCTGCCCCGGGCGCCACCGCAGCCCGCTGCTTCTGCGCAGCCTCGAAGACTACCTGGCGGGCCAGCGCTTTCCGCTGTCGCTGGTGCACACCGACGCGAGCGTGCTGCAGCCGGCGGGCTGACCCCGCCGCGCAGGTGACAGCGGCGGGCCGCGCCCTCAGTCCGCTCAATCCGCCGTGAGCTTGCGCTCCTTGATGATCGCGGCCCACTGGGTCGATTCCTTCTTCATGAAGGCGGTGAGTTCGGCGCGCGTGGTCGGCTGGGGCGTGAGGCCGTGCTTGAGCAACGCTTCCTTTACACCGGGGTCGTTCAGCACCTTGACGATCTCCTTGTTCCAGCGCTCGAGCAGCGGCGTCGGCGTCTTGCCCGGCGCCACGAAGGCGTACCAGTTGAGCGCTTCGAACCCTGGGAAGCCCGACTCGGCCACGGTGGGAATGTTGGGCAGGTAGGCGGGCCGGGTCAGGCCGGTGGTCGCCAGCGGAATCAGCCTGCCCGTTTCCACGTGCGGCATGGCGGTGGGCGGCGCGGCAAAGTACGAGGTGATGCGTTCGCCCAGCAGGTCTTGCAGCGCGGGCGCGCCGCCCTTGTAGGGCACGTGCACCATGTCGACGCCGGCGCGCTGGTTGAACAACTCACCCGCCAGGTGCGAGGCCGAGCCCGCGCCCGTGGAGGCGAAGTCCACGCTGCCGGGCTTCTTCTTGGACAGCGCGATGAACTCGGCCAGGTTCTTGGCCCCGGCGCCCTTGTGCACCACCAGCACGTTGGGGAAGTTCACGCCGCCCGAGACTGCTGCGAGGTCCTTGAACGGGTCGTAGGACAGCTTCATCAGGTGCGGGGCAATGGTCAGCGGGCCGACCGAACCGAACAGCAGCACCGACCCATCGGCCGCCGCGTTGGCGACGAACTGGTGTGCGATGTTGCCCCCCGCGCCGCCCTTGTTGTCCACCACCACCGACTGGCCGATGTTTTCGCCGAGCTTCTTGGCGATCAGGCGCGCGGCCGCGTCGGCGGCGCCGCCCGGGGCGAAGCCGACCACCAGGGTGACGGGCTTCTGGGGTGGAAAGTCCTGGGCGGCGGCCACGGTGGCGCCGAGCAGTGCCGCTGCGGCCACAAGGCGCGCGCTGCGATGGACAAGGTGTTGAAGTTTCATCATGGTTTCTCCTGGTTATTTCTCAGATGCGGTTGCGCAAGCCGGTCCCTGCCAGCCAGCGTTGGAAGTTGTCGACGAAGGCCTCATCGACGCGCGCGGCATTGGCATCGGAAAAGCCCGCGCTGTGCGGTGTCGCAATGACGTTGGGCAGATCCCACAGCGGCGAATCCCGCGCCAGCGGTTCGTGGGCGAACACATCGAGGTGGGCGCCGGCCAGCCGCCCGGTGCGCAGCGCCTCCACCAGCGCCGGCTCGTCGACCACGTCCCCGCGCGCCACGTTGATCAGGTGCGCGCCCGACGGCAGGCGCGAGAGCGCCCGCGCACCGATCAGCTGGCGCGTGCGCCCGGTCAGCGGGCAGGCGAGGATGAGCCAGTCGGCGCGCGGCAAGACGGCGTCGAGCTCGTCGTACGACACGGTCTCCAGACCGCCGTGCGGTGGCGCGGACTGGCGCCGCACGGCCACCACATGCAGGCCCAGCGCCTGCAGCATCGTCCCCAGGTACTGGCCAATGCCGCCCCAGCCGACGACCACGGCAGTCTGGCCGCGCAGGTCGCGCGGCAGGCCCGTCTGGATCAGCGGCGCCCACTGGTGCGCGCGCTGCGCCGCCTGCAGCTGCGGAAACCGCCGCGCCAGCGCCAGCAGGCCGGCCAGCGCCGTTTGCGCGACCACATCGGCATTGGCACCCGCCGACGTGGTGAGCGCAACGCCGCGGCCGTGCAGCTCCAGGTACACCGGACGGTCTGCGCCCGCCGAATGCACATGCACCCACTGGAGCGCAGACGCTGCGCGCAGCGCGTCGTAAAAAGCCTGCGTCTCGGGCGTCACGCGGTGCTTGGTGGACAGGCCGGTCACGTCGCGCGAGACAAAGGCCAGGTCGGCCTCGCCTTCGCCCGGCTGCACGAAGTGCAGCGGTCTGCTGCCGGCCGCTTGCACCAGGGCCGGCGCCAGCCGCAGCCGGGCCGCCTCCGACAGGAGGATTCGAACGGCGGCTCCCGTGTTCATTCCGCCGTGGCCCCGGACTGCTGCACGATGAGCTTCCATTTGGCGTACTCGCGGCGCGTGAACTGGCCGAACTGCTCCGGTGTGCCGCCAATCGGATCGGCCCCTTCGCGCACCATTTGCTCCTCGAGCGAAGGCAGCACCTCGTTGACGGCCTTGTTCAGCACCGCCACCACGGCGTCGGGCGTGCCCTTGGGTGCAAAGAAGCCGAACCAGGAACCTGCGGCGAAGCCGGGGAAGCCCTTTTCAGCCACGGTGGGAACATTGGGCAGCGAGCGCGAAGGCACGGGGCTCGACACCGCCAATGCGCGCAGCTTGCCGGCCTTGATGTGCTGGATCACCGAAGGGATGGTGGCAAACATGAACTCCAGGCGGCCTGCGAGCAGGTCGTTCAGCGCATGGGCGCCCTTGTAGGGAATGTGCAAGGTGTCGCTGCCGATGCGCTGCGTCAGCATGTAGCTCGACAGGTGCGACGAGGTCCCGATGCCGGTCGAGCCATAGCTCAGCTTGCCTGGCTGGGACTTCACGTACGCCACGAACTCTTCGAAGGTTTGCGCCGGAACGGAGGGGTGCACGACCAGAACGTTCGGCACATCGGCGATCTGCACCACGGGCACGAGGTCCGTGAGCGGGTCGTAGGACATGTTCTTGTAGAGCGACTGGTTGATCGAAATCGGGCCCACCGAATTGACGATCAGGGTATGGCCATCGGGCGCGGCGCGCACCACTTCGGCCGTCCCGATGTTGCCACCGCCACCGGGCTTGTTGTCCACCATGAACGACTGGCCCAGCTTCTCGTTGAGCTTCTGCGCGACGGCGCGCGCGAGGATGTCGGTGGTGCCGCCCGCGGTGAATGCGACGACGACCTTGACGGGCTTGGCGGGCCAGCTGCGCTGCTGGGCGTGGGAGCCCATGGGCAGCAGACTCGCCAACAGGGCGACCGAGACGAGGCGGCGCGGAAGCCGGGCGAGGGGGGTCAAAGAATCGGGCATGTTTGTCTCCGGTGGTTCTTGTGTGAAATGCAAGGCCTGGCCGCTCAGCGCGGCAGGGCCTTGCCGGGTTTTCGACCCCGACGTGGCAACGCCAGCCCCTGGGGCGGTGGCCAGTGCGGCAGTCGGAGCCGCGTCCCGTGGGGGGACCGGTGCGGCGGGTCAAAAGCGTGGGCACCGGGCCGTGTGCGGCCCGGTGCGATGTCGGTGGTCTGGGCGGGGCCGGGCGGCCGGGCATGCGCCGCGGCGCCGCGTGCGGCGCGGGCGCGGCGGCTCAGCGGATGCGGGGGTGGGCGCACAGCCGGTACGGGGTGGCGCTCAGGTGCGAAAGCTGGGATCCAGGCGGTCCAGCATGCGCAGCAGGGCCGGCCACTCCATCACCCCATAGGGACGCCGGGTGCCGGGCTGGTAGTTGTTCCAGGTCTCGTGCAACACCGCCTGCGGCACCTGGACCAAGGGGGTGTTGCAGGCCATGGCCGCCAGCTGCGAGCGGCAGGCGAGTTCGAGCCGGTGCATCCAGTTGAACGCCTCGCCCACGGTGCGGCCGACGGTCAACGCGCCGTGGTTGCGCAGGATCAGCGCCTCGCCCTGGCCCAGGTCTTTAATCAGGGATTCCTGCTCGGCGGTGTCGAGCACCACGCCCTGGTAGTCGTGATAGCCGATCTTCAGAAAGCGCATGGCGGTCTGAGTGATGGGCAGCAGCCCACACTCAAGCGACGACACGGCCATCGAGGCCCAGCTGTGTGTGTGGATCACGCAATCGACTTCGGGGCGCGCATCGTGCACGGCGCTGTGGATCACGTAGCCGGCCTTGTTGACGCCATAGTCCAGCGCGCCAAAGTCGGGCTTGGCGAGAACGGTGCCGTCATGGCTGACCTTGATCAGGCTGGACGCCGTGATCTCGCCGTACATCATGCCGTAGGCATTGATCAGGAAGGCGTCGTCCTCCCCCGGCACGCGGCTGGAGATGTGGTTGGCCATCATGTCCGCCATGCCGAAATGCTCCACCAGCCGATAGCACGCCGCCAAGTCGACGCGCGCTTTCCACTCGGCCTCCGAGCATTGGTTCTTCATCGAGGAAATCTGGAGCTTCGGGATATCGTCGTACGCCATATGCAGTCTCTTTCTTGGTTTTGCAAAGCCATCGGTGCCTCGACGGCGGAGTCGTCGGGGGGTCCGGTCAGTCGGCGCCCAGGCCGATCGGGTGGGGCTGGCGCTTTTCCACCGCATGGCGCAACAGCGAGGCGGTGCGGAAAATGCCGTGGGCGAACTTGCCGTAGGGCAGCGTGGCGAACAGCGCCATCACCGCGCCCAGGTGCAGGCACAGCAGCAGCGCCAGCGCCGGCGTGCCGCGGCCCAGCCAGAGCAGCAGGCCGCTGGCGCTGGTGAGGAACAGCAGCGCGATGAAGCCGCGGTCCATGGGCTTTTGCGCTGCGTCGCCGTGCAGCGCATGGCGCTGCAGGTTCAGGCGCCACAGGCCAGCCGTGCCGATCATCAGACTCACGCCGCCGGCCACGCCCAGCAGCTTGGGCAGGCTGGGCAGTTCGTAGGGGGCCACCCAGCCGAGCAGGTAGTGGTAGAGCGTGGCCACACTGGTGGCGGCAAAGCACAGCAGGAAGCCGTAGAACGTGAAGTGGTGGAAGCGCCGGCGCGACAGGGTGTAGGCGTCGTCTTCGTTGTGGCAGCCATCGCCGTGGCCGCCGTCCAGGTATTTCAGGCGCAGCACCGCGTCGGCCGCCTCGGCCGTGGCCGGGGGCGACAGCGGCGCGCCGCTGGTGGCCGGCGCCACGTCGCGCCAGAAGCGGCGCACGCCCAGGGACAGCGCCAGCGTGGCGAACAGGAACACCGGCGCGAACAGGCCGACCAGCAGGTTGTGCGGGAAGATGCCGTAGAAGCCGCCCTGCGGCGTGCCCCACAGCGCAGCCAGGCCCTGGCCGTGGAGCACCACGGCCAGCACCAGGAACAGCGCGAGCCCCGCGGCCAGTGCCAGCGACAGCGTGAGCCCCTGGCGCTGGTAGAGCTGGCCCAGCGCGGGCGGCCAGGCATAGTCGGCATAGGTCTGGCCGCGCACCTGGGCCATGGCCTGGGGCACGTTCACCGCAAATTCATGCGGCGGCGCGTACTGGCAGGCGTGCAGGCAGGCGCCGCAGTTGTGGCACAGGTTGGCGAGGAAGTGGATGTCGGCCTTGCCGAATTCGAGCCGGCGCGTCATGGCCGGAAACACGGCGCAGAAGCCCTCGCAGTAGCGGCAGGCGTTGCAGATCTGCATCTGGCGCGCCACCTCGGTCTCGGCGGCGGACAGCACGACATCGCCGTTCGCCAGCGCCCGGGCGTCGCGCGTCAGGGCTTCAAGCGACTGCATGGTTTGCTCCTTGTTTTGTAGCTATTTGCGCTTGCTGCATAAGTGCTGGAGGCCGTTTGGATGCCAAAGCGGCGTTGCTGCCGGCGATGCGGCCGAACGCCGTGCCGATGCTCATGCCCACGCCGGCCGTGTAGCCCTTGCCGAGCACGTTGCCGGCCATCATTTCGCCGGCGACGAACAGGTTGTCGCTCGGCTGGTTGTTGAAGCGCACGGCCGCCGTGTCGTCGGTGTGCAGGCCGAGGTAGGTGAAGGTCACGCCCGGCTTGAGCGCGTAGCCGTAATAGGGCGCCGTGTCGAGGGGGCGGGCCCAGTGCGTCTTCGCGGGCGTGATGCCTTCGGTATGGCAATCGTCGAGGGCGGTGTGGTCGAACGTGCCCACGCGGCAGGCGGCGTTGTAGGCATCGAGCGTACGCATGAAGGTGTCCACGGGCAGGCCGAGCTTTTGCGCGAGCTCGGGCAAGCTGTCGGCCTTCACGCCGGGGAATACGGGCGGCATGAAGCGGCCGATGGCCTTGCTGTCGATGATCGAGTAGCCGATCTGCCCCGGCTGCTGCGCCACCAGGCGCCCCCAGATCGCATAGCGCTTGGGCCAGAAGTCCTCGCCCTCGTCGTAGAAGCGCTCGGCCTCGCGGTTGACCACCACACCGAGCGAGACGCAGTCGATGCGCGTGCAGATGCCGCCGTCGTACAGCGGCGCGCGCGCGTCGATGGCCACCATGTGGGCCTGGGTCGGGTCGCCGATGCGGTCGGCGCCGTGGTCCTCGAGCAGGTGGCGCAGCAGCACGCCCTGGTTGTAGGCCGTGCCGCGGATCAGGAAGTTGTCGGAGGGCCACTCGCCGCGCGCGTTCTGGCCCCAGGCTTCGCGCAGCCAGTCGCGGTTCGATTCGAAGCCGCCCGCAGCCAGCACGCAGCTTTTGGCCGTGATGCGCTCGCCCTTGCAATGGGCAGCGACGAAGCGGCCGTTTTCTATCTCGATGCGGTCCACGGGCGCTTCGTAGCGCACCTGCACGCCGAGCTTTTCGGCGCTGCGGAAATACGCATTCACCAGCGCCTTGCCGCCGCCCATGAAGAAGGCGTTGGTGCGCGCCACGTGCAGCGCGCCCGACAGCGGTGGCTGGAAGTGCACGCCGTGGCTGCGCATCCAGTCGCGGCAGGTCGAGGAGGCACGGATCACCAGGCGCGCCAGGTGCTCGTTGGTCAGGCCACCGGTCACCTTGAGCAGGTCCTGCCAGTACTCATCTTCGGGGTAGGCCTCGACCAGCACGTCCTGCGGCGCATCGTGCATGCAGCGCAGGTTGCGCGTGTGGGCCGAGTTGCCGCCGCGCCAGGCGCGCGGCGCCGCTTCGAGCAGCAGCACGCTGGCGCCGGCCTCGCGCGCCATCAGCGCGGCGCACAGCGCGGCGTTGCCACCGCCGATCACCAGGACGTCAACGCTCATGCCGTCACCCCCTGGTGGGGTACGGGCTGTTCACGCACCCGGGTGGGTGCGGCGACGGTGCGGTGCGCAGGCAAGGCAGGGGCGGACACGGTGGATCTTCCATTCATCGGGGAGGGCCGACTGTAGGAAGAACACCGCCGCCTGCGCAGGGGGCGTGCGGGCATGGCCCCATCACGAATCGTGATGGGTGGGTGGTGGCAAACCCCGACGGTGCCGGAGCGCAGGGTCAGTGCAGGGGAGGGCCGGCGGGCGCCACCAGCGCCGCGCCAATCCACTGGCCCGACTGCACCAGTTCGCGCACGCAGTCGGCCAGCACGACGCGCGCCGCGAGCGCGGCCGGCGAGAGCTCGTCGTCCGACAGGCTGCACAGCGCGGCGGGCCGGAAGGCCGGGCCGTCCTCGATCTCGGCCAGTTCGAAGCGCTGCGCCGCGTCGCTGTAGCGGCCCACGGCGGCCCAGGGCTGGATGGTGCTGCCCAGGCCCATGTCCACGGCGTCCATCAGCAGCTCGAGAGAGTCGATTTCCATGGCCATGCACGGCGCCACGCGCGCCTGGGCAAACGCCGTGTCGAGCCGGCTGCGCAGGCCGTGCGGGCCGGTGGGCAGGATCAGCGGCTCGGCCTCCAGCGCGGCCAGGGACACCTGGCGCGGCAGCGGCGCCTGGTCCGGCGCGCGGTGGCGGGTCGAGCGGATCAAAAACAGGCGCTCCTCGAGCAGCGGCAGTACGCTCCAGCGGCGCGCCGGCTGGGTATCGAACAGCACGGCCAGGTCGAGCTGGCGCGCGTTGAGCATGTTGGAGAGGTGGCCGGAGAGGCTGCCCACCATGTGCAGGCGCACGTCGGGGTAGCGCTCGTGCATGGCGCGCATCAGCGGCACGCCGAGCACCGAGGCCGTGGTCGGCGACAGGCCCACGCTCACGGTGCCCGTCAGGCGCGCCTGCTGCGCCGCGCGCGCGGCCTGGTCGGCGTGGCGCAGCGCCAGTTGCGCCTCGCGGAAGAAGGCCAGCCCGGCCTCGGTGGGCACGGCGCCTTTGGCCGTGCGCTGCAGCAGCCGGGTGCACAGCTCGCCTTCGAGGCGGCTGATCTGCTGGCTCAGCGCCGACTGCACCACGTCGAGGTCGATCGCAGCCCGGCCCATGGAGCCGAGTTCGACGATGCGCACGAAGTAGCGCAATTGCCGCAATTCCATTGGAGTTTCCTTGTCCCTGTCACACATCACACTACGTGATGGCTGGGATAATCGCACACCTATGAACAAGCAGCGCGTCGTGGTCGGCCTGTCTGGCGGGGTGGACTCCGCCGTCACGGCCCACCTTCTCAAACAGCAGGGCCACGAGGTGGTCGGCATCTTCATGAAGAACTGGGAAGACGATGACGACAGCGAATACTGCTCGTCCAACATCGACTTCGTCGACGCCGCCGCGGTGGCCGACGTGATCGGCATCGAGATCGAGCACGTCAACTTCGCTGCCGAATACAAGGACCGCGTGTTCGCCGAGTTCCTGCGCGAATACCAGGCCGGGCGCACGCCCAACCCCGACGTGCTGTGCAACGCCGAGATCAAGTTCAAGGCCTTCCTCGACCACGCGATGCGCCTGGGCGCCGAGAAGATCGCCACCGGGCACTACGCGCGCGTGCGCCAGAACGCCCACAGCGGCCTGTTCGAGCTGCTCAAGGGGCTCGATCCGTCCAAGGACCAGAGCTATTTCCTGCACCGGCTGACACAGGCGCAGCTGGCCAAAACGCTCTTCCCTGTCGGCGAGCTGCACAAGACCGAGGTGCGCCGCATCGCCGCCGAGATCGGCCTGCCCAACGCCAAGAAGAAGGACTCCACGGGCATCTGCTTCATCGGCGAGCGGCCGTTCCGCGAGTTTTTGAACCGCTACATCGCGCATGCTCCCGGGCCCATCCTGGACGAGCGCGGGCGCAAGCTCGGCCGCCATGTGGGCCTGTCCTTCTACACGCTGGGCCAGCGCCAGGGCTTAGGGATAGGCGGCGTCAAGGATAAGGGCGCGCAGCGCGGCGGCGGCGAGCATGCGCCGTGGTTCGTGGCGCGCAAGGAACTCGGCACCAACGTGCTGCGCGTGGTGCAGGGCCACGATCACCCCTGGCTGCTCTCGCACCGCCTGGACGCCCAGGACGCGAGCTGGACCGCGGGCCACGCGCCGGCCCCCGGCGCCTATGCGGCCAAGACGCGCTACCGCCAGCAGGATGCGGCCTGCACGCTCGCGGGCGCGGACACGGCCGGCTTTGGCCTGCAGTTTCCCGAGCCGCAGTGGGCCGTCACGCCCGGGCAGAGTGCCGTGCTCTACGACGGCGAGGTGTGCCTGGGCGGCGGCGTGATCGCCAGTGTCGGCCGCGCACACGGCGCCATCGCCAGCTAGAGCGGGCGGCTGGCCGCCCGGCCACTGCCCCCGGCAGCGCGCCAGCCACCTGCGCTGCGCTTGCCTGCCTCACCGCCCCAGCGGGAGGACCACCACCGGCAGCCCGGTCAGCGCGCGTTACAGCGCAGACCGCCAGGACGTGGCTTAGCCGGTACCCCTCCAGCAGCGAAGCCGCCCTGGCTACCACCAGGGTCCAGGCTTCAATCTGCAAACCACCTCTTGACGGCTCACAGCTAACGCCCCCCAAAGCGATACCTCGCCCGCCCCCCCGAATACGGCGCATACCTGCTGCGCCGCGCTCTTCGCGTAAATCCTAAGGACAGCTCTGCGGGAAAGCAGTGCAATGCCTGTCGCCGCGCGCGCAGCG
This sequence comes from Acidovorax sp. SRB_24, assembly GCF_012931925.1. Taxonomy (NCBI): domain Bacteria; kingdom Pseudomonadati; phylum Pseudomonadota; class Betaproteobacteria; order Burkholderiales; family Comamonadaceae; genus Acidovorax; species Acidovorax sp. SRB_24. The sequence goes on along the minus strand of NZ_MWOM01000017.1, from coordinate 65,760 downwards.
CACGGCCTCCACTGCCACAGACCAGGAAACCACCCATGACCCTCGACCGCAGAACCTTCACCCGCGCGCTCGCGCTCGGCAGCCTTGTCGGCCCGCTCTCCAGCCGGGCCCAGGCGGCCTACCCGAGTAAGCCGATCCGCATCGTCTGCCCTTTCGCACCGGGCGGCGGATCGGACTTCATTGCCCGGGTGGCGTCGACGCGGCTGGCCGAGCGCCTGGGTCAGCCAGTGGTGGTGGAAAACCGGCCTGGCGCGGGCGGCACGCTGGGCACCGAAATCGGTGTGAGGGCCGCGCCCGACGGCTACACGCTGCTGCTGGTGGCCGGAAGCTACACAGTGAACCCCGCGCTGTACAAGCTCAACTTCGACCCGGTGGCCGACATTGCGCCGGTGATCCAGCTCTCGCGCGGGGCCTATGTGCTGTGCGTCAACCCCAAGCTGTCCGTCAAAACCCTGCCGGAGCTGCTGGCCCTGTTGCGTAAGGAACCGGGCAAGCTCACCTTCGCCTCCAGTGGCCTGGGCGGCCACCTGCATGTGGTGACCGAGTACCTGCTTGACTTGGCCAAGGCCAAAGCCACCCATATCCCCTACAAGGGCACCGGCCCGGCCATCAATGACCTGCTGGCCGGCAATGTGGACATGCTGTTTGGCGGCACCGAGGGCATGATGCAGCACGTCAAGGCCGGCAAGCTGCGCGCGCTGGCCGTGAGCACGGCCGGCCGGCTGCCGTCCTACCCCGACATCCCCTCGGTGGCCGAAAGCGGCCTGCCCGACTACGACGTGGTGGCTTGGCACGGCCTGGTGGCGCCCAAGGGCGTGCCGCCGGCCGTGATCGCCAGACTCAATAGCGAGCTCAATGCCGTGCTCAAGGCCAAGGACATGGAAGACCGACTCGAGCCCACGGGCGTGGGCGCGGCCGGTGGCACGCCCGAGCAATTTGGCGCGCTGCTGCAGGCCGAGATCCTGCGGTACGGCAAAGTGGTGCGCGATGCCGGCATCCGCACCGAATGAGGCCGCGCCAGCCCGTTTCCTTTTGTCCGTTCCGTTCTCGCGTTTTCTATGTCCCAGACCCGAAAGAAAGCATGTCTTCACCTGTCAGCAACGTCCGTCCCGATTACGACCAGGTCATCGTCGATATCGTCGATTACGCCCTGGGCTACGAAGTCACCTCCGAGCTGGCGCTCGCCACGGCGCGCCACATCCTCATCGATACACTGGGCTGCGGCCTCGAATCGCTCGAGTACCCGGCCGCCTGCAAGCTGCTCGGCCCCGTGGTCAAGGGCACTATGGTGCCGCACGGCGCCAAGGTACCCGGCACGCAGTTGCAGCTCGACCCGGTGCAGGCCGCGTTCAACATCGGGCTGCTGATCCGCTGGCTCGACTTCAACGACACTTGGCTCGCGGCCGAATGGGGCCACCCGAGCGACAACCTGGGTGGCATCCTGGCCGTGGCCGACTGGCTGAGCCGCACGGCCGTCGCCGCCGGCAAAACGCCGCTGACCATGCAAGCCGTGCTCACTTCCATCGTCAAGGCGCATGAAATCCAGGGCGTGATCGCGTTGGAGAACTCGTTCAACAAGGTCGGCCTGGACCATGTCCTGCTGGTCAAAGTGGCATCGACCGCCGTGGTGTCGCAGTTGCTGGGATTGACGCGCCACGAAACCCTGGCCGCCGTGTCGCTCGCCTGGGTCGATGGCCAGAGCCTGCGCACCTACCGCCATGCGCCCAACGCCGGCAGCCGGAAAAGCTGGGCCGCGGGCGATGCCACGAGCCGCGCCGTGCGCCTGGCGCTGATCGCACAGACCGGAGAGATGGGCTACCCGAGCGCGCTCACAGCCAAGACCTGGGGTTTTTACGACGTGCTGTTCAAGGGGCAGCCATTCAAGTTCCAGCGCCCCTACGGTTCCTACGTGGCCGAGAATGTGCTGTTCAAGATCAGTTTTCCGGCCGAGTTCCACAGCCAGACTGCGGTCGAGGCCGCCATCACGCTGCATGGCGCACTCAAGGCCGCAGGCAAGACGGTGGACGACATCCACAAGATCACGGTCCGCACGCACGAAGCCTGCATCCGCATCATCGACAAGCAGGGCCCGCTGAACAACGAGGCCGACCGCGACCACTGCATCCAGTACATGGTGGCCGTGCCGCTGATCTTCGGCAATCTCACGGCCGCCGACTACGAAGCACGCCGCGCCGCCGACCCGCGCATCGACCGCTTGCGCGCCAAGATTCACTGCGTCGAAGACGCGCAGTACACGCGGGACTACCACGACCCCGACAAGCGCAGCATTGCCAACGCGCTCAGCGTCGAGTTCAACGATGGATCGAAGCTGCCCGAAGTGGCGGTGGAATACCCCGTAGGCCACCGCCGCCGCCGCGCCGACGGCATTCCGCTGCTCGAAGCCAAGTTCCGCACCAACCTCGCGCGGCGCTTTCCGCAAAAGCAGCAGGATGCCATTCTGGCGGTGTCGCTCGACCCCGCGCAACTGGCTGCCATGCCGGTGCACGAGTACGTTGATCTGTATGTGATTTAAACGCTGTAGCGCTCTGCGCCAGAGCGCGTGGGAGTTGGCGCGCGGCCTTCAAGGCAGCGCCGGCGCCGCCTCCATGGCCTTGAGCCGGCGCCACAGCGTGGCCCGGCTGATGCCCAGCAGCGCGCAGGCGGCGGCCTGGTTTCCCTGCACCTGCGCCAGCGCTTCGCGCACGCGCTGCCACTCCGCTGCGTGGCGCGCCGCTCTCAGCCCCTGTGCCACAGGCAACGTGGCGCCGCATGCGGGGAGTGCCGCTCCAGCCACACCAGAAAACTCGGCAAACAGGCTGTGCCAGCGCGCCTCGTCCAGTTGTCCCTGCGGCGCCACATAACCCTCGCAGGCCAGCAAGCGCTCCACCAGATTGCGCAGCTCGCGCACGTTGCCGGGCCAAGCATAGCCATGCGCGCGCTGCAGCACGCTGTCCAGCAGCCGGGCGTTGGTGGCCTGGGCGCCCGCACCGCGGCCCGCCTGCTGGCGCGCCAGGAAATGGTGCGCCAGCCCGGCAATGTCGCCGGGGCGCTCGCGCAGCGGCGGCACAGCCATGCGCAGCACGGCCAGCCGGTAATATAGGTCGCGGCGGAACCTGCCGGCTTCCACCAGCGCCTGCAGGTCGGCATGCGTGGCCGTGATGACGCGGATGTCCACCGGCACTGGCTGCGTGGCGCCGATGCGCAGCACCTCGCGCTCCTGCAGCACGCGCAGCAAACGCGTCTGGTGGGCCAGCGGCATGTCGCCGATCTCGTCGAGAAACAGCGTGCCGGTGTGGGCGGCCTCGATCAGGCCGGGCTTGCCGCCGCGCCGCGCGCCGGTGAAGGCGCCGTCTTCGTAGCCGAACAGCTCGCTCTCGAGCAGGCTTTCGCCCAGCGCCGAGCAGTTCACCGCCAGGAAGGGCTGGCTCGCACGCGCGCTGGCGCGGTGCACGCCCTGGGCCACCAGCTCCTTGCCGCAGCCGCTCTCGCCGGTGATGAGCAGCGTGGCATCGGTGGCGGCGCAGTGGCGCGCCAGCTCGCGCACCTGCTGCGCGGGCGCGCTGCTGCCGCAAAAGTCGTCGAGGCGGTGGCGTGCCTGGGCGTCGAGCGCGCCCTGATTGGCGCGCAGGCGCCGGTCGGCGCGCTGGATGGCCTCGGGGTGGCGGCAGACCACCAGCGCGCCGGTGATGGCGCCCTGCTCCCACAGCGGCGTGCGCCGCGCCACCACCATGCGCGCACCGATGCGCAGCACCTCGTCGCCGGGAGGCGCTGCGCCGCGCAGGATGGTGCTCACGCTCAGGGCGGGCGCCACCTCGGCCAGCAGGCGGCCATGGAACGACGGCACCTCGCCGCCGAGCACGCGGGCCATGGCCGGGTTCAGGGCCTCGATGCGCCCGAGCTGGTCCACCGCCACCACGCCGTCCTGCAGCTGGGCCAGGATGGTGCGCAGCCGCTCGGTGCGCGCGCGGTGGGCGTGGGCGCGGTGGGCCATGCGGCGCGCATCGGCCAGCGCCGCGCGCACCGCCCCTTCGGAATACAGGAACACGCTGCGCAGCCCGGCCTGCTCGGCCAGATCGGCCACCAGGCCCGGCGCCACCGCGACCTGCACCCCGGCGGCCTGCAGCGCATGCACGCAGCGCCGCGCGCTCTCCTCGTCCGTATAGGCGTACTGCGACACGCCCATGCCAAACAGCGCATCGAGCCGTGCGAACGCCTGCGACGGTGCACCGCTGGTGACCAGGGCCACGGCCGGCGACAGCGCGCGCGCCTGCGCCAGCGCCTCCATCCAGTCCTCGCTGCGCACCTCGACGATGGCGATCGGAATGTCCAGGTGCGCGCGCAGGTAGGCGCCGCTGGCGCCGCCCGCTACCACGGCGTCGATGGGCGAGTGCGCATGCGCGGCCTTCAAGGCCGCCAGCGCCTCGTCGAACGCCAGGTCCATCACCTCGACCTGCAGGCCAGCCACCAGCGCGGGCTCGGTCAGCAGGCGCTGCAAAAGCCGGTGCAGGCGGTAGCGTCCCACGGCCACCACGCGCGGCAAGGCCATGGACGGCGGTGCCGCGTCGGGGAGGAAACGCTTCATCAATGCTTCAATTTCATTTCAAATATGAAACTGATTTTCTCACTGTTGAGCAGGCTCTCGCGACGCAGGCGCTAACACGGCCATCTGCAAGGCGCATTCCGTGAAATGCAGGGGTTGCGCCGAGATGGCACGGTGCTTGCGTTACCGGTGCAGGGCCGCGCTCCCGCCTGGCCTGACCATTGCATTTTTCACGTGGAGACAGAACACATGCCCAATTTGAACAAGCGCCTTTGCTTGCTGTGCGCCGCGGCCGCCGCACTGTGCGCGCTGGCGCCCGCCCACGCGCAAAACTGGCCCACCAAGCCCGTACGCTTCATCGTTCCGTTTTCTGCTGGCGGTGCCAACGACCTGATGGCGCGCGCCGCCGCCGAGGGCGCAGGACGCGTGCTGGGCCAAAGCGTGATCGTGGAGAACCGCCCCGGCGCCGGTGGCACGCTCGGCGCCGACGTGGTGGCCAAGAGTGCGCCCGACGGCTACACCTTCCTGATCAGCGCGGCCGGCGTGATCTCCAACAGCCTCATCAAGAAGTCCATGCCGTTCAAGGATGAGGACCTGGTGCCCGCCGTGATGATCGGCCTGGCCCCGTCGGTGATCGTCGTGCCCAAGAACGCGCCCTACACCAACCTGCGCGACTTCGTCGAGGCCTCCAAGAAAGGCGTTGGCTTCAACTTCGCCACCGCCGGCACCGGCAGCACGCCGCACTTTGTCGCCGAAATGCTCAACGTGAAGTACGGTGCACAGCTGCAGCCCGTGCCGTACAAGAGCGGCTCGGAGAGCACCACGGCCGTGCTGGGCGGGCAGGTGGAGGGAACGTCCGAGGCCAGCATCATCGCGCTGCCGCACATCATCCGCGACGGCAAGTTCAAGCCGCTGGCCACCACCTGGACACAGCGCATCTCGGCCTATCCCCAGCTGGCCACCGCGGTCGAACAAGGATTTCCCGACCTGCAGATCGCACACTGGGCTGGCCTGCACGCGCCGCGCGGCACGCCCACCGAGATCCTCGACAAGCTCGCCGCCGCTGTGGACAAGGCCATGCATGAAAAAGCCACCGTCGAGAAGCTCAAGGGCCTGGGCATCGAACCCATCGGCGGCACGCGCGCCGAGTTCATCAAATTCACCGATGCAGAGCGCAAGCGCCTGGGCGAAATCGTCAAGGCCGCCCGCATGCAAGAGCAATAACCTCCGCCGACCGAGAACACCGCAATGCCTGTTTCCCGCAGAAAATCCGCCCTCCACCTCGCCGCCCTGGGCTGCGCTCTGGCCTTCCCGGCCCTGACCGCCACCCCCGCCGCGGCGCAGGCGGCCGGCGCCTGGCCCACGCGCCCGGTCAAGCTAATCGTGCCCTACGCCGCCGGCGGCTTTGCCGACACGCGCGCGCGCCGCATCGCCGAAAAGATGGGCCAGGCGCTGGGCCAGCCCGTCGTGATCGACAACCGTGGCGGCGCCGGGGGCGTCAGTGGCACCGACGTAATCGCCAAGGCCACGGACGGCCACACCTTCGGTTTTGCCTCGCCCGGCCCGATGGTGACCAACGCCATGCTGATGAAGAAGCTGCCCTATGACGCCCAGCGCGAGCTGCAGCCCATCATCCTGATCGAAGAGGCGCCGCTGATCCTGGTGAGCTCGCCCACCCAGCCTTTCAAGACCGTGGCCGAACTGATTGCCGCAGCCAAGGCCAAGCCCAATACGCTGACCTTTGGCTCTTCGGGCGTGGGCGGCGCGCACCACCTCTCGGGCGAACTGCTGGCCTACCAGACCAAGACCGACCTGGTGCACGTGCCCTACAAGGGCGGCGCGCTGGCGGCCACCGACCTGATGGGCGGCCACCTGGCGTTCATGTTCGAGATGGGCTACTCGGCGCTGCCCGCCATCCAGGGCAACAAGATCCGCGCGCTGGCCGTCTCCAGCAGGCACCGCCTCAAGGTGCTGCCCAACGTTCCCACGCTCGACGAGGCCGGCATCAGCAAGTTCGAGTCCTACAACTGGCTGGGCATGGTGGCTCCTGCGAGCACGCCGATGCCCATCGTAAAGCGCCTGAACGCCGCCGTGAACGCGGCGCTCAAGGACGCCGACGTGCGCACCATGATCGAAAGCTCGGGCGGCGAAATCGTCGGTGGCACGCCCGAGGAATTCGGCAAGTTCCTGGCCGAAGAGCGGGCCAAGTGGGCGCCGGTGATCCGCAACGCCAACATCTCCATCGACTGAGTGGAGCCCGCACCGTGGTCGACAGCGTTTTCACCGCACCGCAGCGGGCCCTGGCCGCGCTGTACATGCGCGGGGGCACGAGCAAGGGCGTATTCTTCGAGCCCCGGCACCTGCCCGCCGACCCGGCGCTGCGCGATGCCGTGCTGCTGCGCGCAGTCGGCAGCCCCGACCCCTACGCACGCCACATCGACGGCATGGGCGGCGCCACCAGCAGCACCAGCAAGGTGGTGCTGGTCAGCCGCTCCAGCCGGCCCGGTTGCGACGTGGACTACCTCTTTGGCGCAGTCTCCATCACCGAGCCCCTGATCGACTGGTCGGGCAACTGCGGCAACCTCAGCGCCGCCGTGGGCCCGTTCGCGCTGCTGCGCGGCCTGGTCGATGGCGCACCGCGCAACGGCATGGCCACGGTGCGCATCTGGCAGGCGAACATCGGCAAGCGCATCACCGCGCATGTGCCGGTGGCCGATGGCCAGGTGGTCGAGGACGGCGACTACGCGCTCGACGGCGTGGCCTTTGGCAGCGCCGAGATCCGGCTCGACTTCCACGACCCGGCGGGCAGCGCCACGCAACCGCTGCTGCCCACGGGCTTGGCGTGCGAGCGGCTGCAGGTGCCGGGCCTGGGCGAGGTCAAGGTCAGCTGCATCAACGCGGGCAACGCCACCGTGCTGGTGCGCGCCGCGCGCCTGGGCCTGGCCGGCACCGAGCTGCCCGCGCAGCTCAACCAGCGCCCCGATCTGCTGGCGCAGTGCGAGGCCATCCGCGCCCATGCCGCCGTGCGCATGGGCTTGGCCACCAGCGCCGAGGAAGCCACGCAGCACCGGCCCGCGACACCCAAGATCGCGCTGCTGGCCGCGCCCGCAGCCCATGCCTGCTCGGACGGGCGCACGCTGGCGGCGCACGACACCGACCTGCTGGTGCGCATGCTCTCGATGGGCGCGGTGCACCACGCCGTGCCCGGCACCGGCGTGGTCGCGCTGGCCGTGGCCGCGGCCCTGCCCGGCACGCTGGCGCACCAGATCGCCCACCTAGCCCACGGCGCCGCGCCCCCGCCGGGACAGCCGCTGCGCCTGGGCCACCCCTCGGGCCGCGCCTCGGCGGGCGCCCAGGTGCGCCAGGTCGATGGCGCCTGGGTGGCCGACACCGCCACGCTCTCGCGCAGCGCACGCTGCCTGATGCGCGGCGAGGTGCTGGTGCCCGAACGCTTGTGGCATACCGCGCCGGCTTCGCCTGCGGCGCACTGAGCGCTGCAGCCATTTCCCTGAACCGACAACACCTCCCATGAACACCAAACAACAACTGCGCGCCCTGGTCGACGCCCGCCGCGGCGTGATCGTGCCCGGCGCCTTCAACGCGCTCTCGGCCCGTGTCGTGGCCGACCTGGGCTTTGAAGCCCTCTACGTCACGGGCGCCGGCGTCACCAACATGTGGTTCGGCCTGCCCGACCAGGCCTTCATGGGCCTGACCGACATCGCCGACCACACGGCGCGCATCCGCGACGCGGTCGAGCTGCCACTGATCGTCGACGCGGACACCGGCTTTGGCAACGCGCTCAACACCTACCATGCCGTGCGCACGCTCGAGCGCGCCGGTGCCGACTGCATCCAGCTCGAAGACCAGGTCTCGCCCAAGCGCTGCGGCCACTTCAGTGGCAAGGACGTCGTCAGCACAGAAGAAATGCTCGGCAAGATCAAGGCGGCCGTGGACGCCCGCCGCGACGAAGGCACCCTCGTCCTGGCGCGCACCGACGCCTGCGCCAGCCACGGCTTCGAAGCCGCTGTCGAACGCGCGCAGCGCTACAGCGAGGCCGGTGCCGACATCCTGTTCGTCGAGGCCGTGACCAGCGCCGACGAGATCCGCGCCCTGCCCCAGCGCCTGGCCCGGCCCCAGCTCATGAACATGGTGATCGGCGGCAAGACGCCGATCTTCAGCGCCGAGGAACTCGCCGGCCTGGGCTACGGCCTCGTGCTGTACGCCAACGCAGCGCTGCAAGGCGCCGTGGCCGGGATGCAAAAGGCGCTGACCGTGCTGCGCGACACGCGCCGCATAGACGAAGACCCGGCGCTCGTGGCGCCCTTTGCCGAACGCCAGCGCCTGGTGGGCAAGCCGCAGTGGGATGCGCTGGAGCGCCGGTACGGCTGAACCCGCCGCAGGCGAGCGGTGCAGCTTCAATAGGTTCCGGTGTTCGTCCGGATGGGAAGTCGCCAAACACCCAATCGGCGCCGAACGCCCACCCCAATGAACACCCAGAAGCATGGCCGACTTACCTTCGCGAGCCGACTCGGGAGGGTCAAACAGATGAGCTTTGGGGGGCCGGGAGCCACCGGCTGCGGCCGCTCAGTGCGTTGCAGCGCAGACCGCCAGCAAGTGGCTTGGCCCGTACCCCTCCGGCAGCGAAGCCACCCTGGCTACCACCAGGGTCCAGGGTCCAGGCTCCAATCTGCAAACCACCTCTTGACGGCTCACAGCTGGGGACGTTGCAGCCCAGGTGCAGCGCCCGAGGCGCTCGGAGGGGGTACGCCACTGCGCCGCGCCTCGATGTAGATGCGGTTGATGCGCGGGTAACGCCCGCCGATTTCGCGCTCGATGGCCTCGACCGTGTTCACCATCGTGTCGGCCGAGGTGCCGACTACGAATTCCACGTCCATGGCCAGCAACACCTCGTCGCGGCCCATGTACATCGACAACGGCGGCCGGGCGCGCGCCACGGCCGCATGCGCCTCGGCCAGCGCCACGATGGCATCGGCCGTGTCGCGCCGGATGCCCTCGCCAATCAAGAGGCCATGCGATTCGCGCATCAGCAGCACCGCCACCCCCGCCAGCAGCAGGCCGATGGCCACCGACGCCGCACCGTCCAGCACCGGCAGGTCGAGCGCATGGCTGGCGTACACGCCCAACGCCGCCAACAGCAGGCCCAGCAGCGCTGCGCCGTCCTCGGCCAGCACGGTGTAGACGGACGGGTCCTTGCTGGCGTGCAGCGAACGCCAGAACGGCCGGCCTTCGGCTTCGCTTCTGAACTGGCGCAGGGCAATGAAGAAGCTCGCGCCCTCAAACAGCGCTGCCGATCCCAGCACCACATAGTTCCAGAACGGGTCGCTCAGCGGCGCGGGTGCGCGCATGTGCTGCACGCCTTGGTAGATGGAAATGCCGCCGCCCAGCCCGAAGATCAGCACGGCGACGATCAGGCTCCAGAAGTACAGCTCCTTGCCATGGCCGAACGGGTGCGCGCGCGACGCCGGCCGCTTGCTGCGCTGCAGGCCCACCAGCAGCAGCAGGCCGTTGCCGGTGTCGACCGTGGAGTGCACGGCTTCGGACAGCATGGCCGCGCTGCCCGTCACGCCGGCCACGATGAACTTGGTGGTGGCGATGGCCACGTTGGCGGCAATGGCGCCATAGATCGCGGCTTTGGATTCGGCCATGGCAGGGCATCCGTTGGTTTGCTATTTAAACAATAGCTTCAGACGCAGCTAGGATAAGCGCTTGGTGCCGATTGGACGGGTATTTCGCTCTTGGCGCAGTGCCCGTCTGGTATCTGCAGGGCCTGCGTTGTCCGAATCAGAACGGGATGTCGTCGTCCATGTCGTCAAAACCCGAAGCCGCGCGCGGGGGCGGGGCCATGGGCGCGGGCGCTGGACGCGATGCGGGTGCGGCGGCAGGGCGCGCGGCGGGCGCTGGCGCGGCGCGGCGCGGCGCTTCGTAGCCGCCCCCCCCGGCGGCGTCGCCGTAGCCGCCGTCGTCGTAGCCGCCGCCCTGGGCGGCACCGCCCATGCCTTGGCGGCCGCCCAGCATCTGCATGTTGTCGGCGCGGATCTCGGTGGTGAATTTTTCAACCCCGGCCTGGTCGGTCCATTTGCGCGTGCGCAACGACCCTTCGACGTAGACCTGCGAGCCCTTGCGCAGGTACTGGCCGACGATTTCGGCCAGGCGCCCGTTGAAGACCACGCGGTGCCACTCGGTGGCCTCGCGCATCTCGCCGCTCTGCTTGTCTTTCCACTTGTCGGTGGTGGCGATGGTGACGTTGGCGACCTGGTCGCCGCTGGGGAAGGTGCGCATTTCGGGGTCGCGCCCGAGGTTGCCGACGATGATGACTTTGTTGATCGATGCCATGGTGGTGGGGCCTGTAGAGAATGAAGAAGAGGGGAACAGAACGGCACTACGGCCAGTGCAAAAGTGCGCCACTGCGCGCTGCAATTGTGCCCCATCGCCCCTCCAGCGCGGCGGCAATGGCGCGGCAGCAAACCGGCGTGCTGCGGGCCCCGGCGCAGTCGGCGTCAGTGCGGCGCGCGCGCCACGGGCTTGAGCGGCCAGGTCAGCACCAGCCACAGCGCCGTCAGCAGCGCCGTCGCGGCAAACAGGCCCGGCGCGCCGGCCCACTTGAGCAGCGCGCCGCCGAGCGCGCCACCGGCGAACAGGCCCAGCGACTGCAGCGTGTTGTAGGTGCCCAGCGCCGCGCCGCGCAGCGCGGCCGGCGCCATGCGCGAGACCAGGCTGGGCTGGCTGGCCTCGAGCGCGTTGAAGCCGCAGAAAAACACGAACAGCAGGGCGCCCAGCGTCCACAGCGCGGGCGCCTGGCCGCTGGCCGCGTCCCAGCCGAGCCAGCCCAGGCCGGCCTGCACCGCGAGCACCAGCGCAATCGACAACAGCAGCGCGCCGCGCAGGCGCCCGCGCCGCTCGAGCGCAAACAGCGCGCCCATGAACAGAAAGGACAGCACCACCGCCGGCAAATACACCTGCCAGTGCTGGTCCTTGCCCAGGCCCGCCTGCACCAGCAGCGCCGGCACGGCCACCCACATCGCCATCTGCACGGTGTGCAGCACGAACACGCCCAAGTTCAGGCGCAGCAGGTCGGCGTTTTTCCAGACATCGGCCAGGCGCCCGCGCGGCGCGTTGGCATGCTGTGCCGGCTCGGGCGGCACCCACCAGACGACGACCGCCGCGCCGGCCAGCGCCAGCGCGCAGGTCAGCGCGAACAGCCCGGTCAGGCCGATGTGCGCGGCCAGCAGCGGCGCGGCCACCAGCGCCACGGCAAACATGAGGCCGATGCTGCCGCCCACCAGCGCCATGGCCTTGGTGCGCACCGCGTCGCGCGTCTGGTCGGCCAGCAGGGCCGTGACGGCCGCGGACACCGCGCCCGCGCCCTGCAGCGCGCGGCCCACGAGCAGCCCGGTGAGCGTGTCGGCCAGCGCCGCCAGCAGGCTGCCCGCGGCAAACACCAGCAGGCCCAGCACGATCACGCGCTTGCGCCCGAAGCGGTCCGACGCCATGCCCAGCGGCAGCTGCAGGAATGCCTGCGTGAGGCCATAGATGCCCATGGCCAGGCCGACCAGCGCCGGGTCGTCGCCGCCCGGGTACTTGCGGGCTTCGAGCGCGAACACCGGCAGCACGAGGAACAGCCCCAGCATGCGCAGGGCGAAGATCAGCGCCAGCGAGACGCTGGAGCGGCGCTCGAGCGCCGTCATCGCGGTGGACGGGGGAGCCGGCGGCGCGGACGCGGGCGCGGCGGTGGAAACACGGGTCGATGGGGGCACGGTGGGCTCGAACACGCGGGCAGCGCCTGGGGCGCGGGGCGGCGTTGGCAACAAAAGCGCCCATTGTGCGCGATCCAGAGCGCTGGCCGCGGCCCGCTGCGGCCGGCGCCCTGGCTATCATGGGGGGTTTCCCCCAGCCCAGGCGCGCGCCCACCGTGAACCCTCCCGTCCCCCCCCGCCCCGCGGCCGCCCCGCCTGAATCCGAAGGCCGTCCGCTGGCCCAGGTGCTACGCCAGCAGGCGCGCATCAGCATCCGCGGCGCGCGCACGCACAACCTGCAGAACATCGACCTCGACATCCCGCGCAACCAGCTGGTCGTGGTCACCGGGCTGTCGGGCTCGGGCAAGTCGAGCCTGGCGTTCGACACGCTCTATGCCGAAGGCCAGCGCCGCTATGTCGAGAGCCTCTCGACCTATGCGCGCCAGTTCCTCGGGCGGCTGGACAAGCCCGATGTGGACCTGATCGAGGGCCTCTCGCCCGCCATTGCCATCGAGCAGAAGGCCACCAGCCACAACCCGCGCTCCACCGTGGGCACGGTGACCGAGATCCACGACTACCTGCGCCTGCTCTACGCGCGCGCCGGCACGCCCTACTGCCCCGACCACGGCCTGGCGCTGCAGTCGCAGACCGTGAGCCAGATGGTCGACGCGGTGCTGGCGCTGCCGCCCGAGACGCGGCTGATGGTCCTGGCCCCCGTGGCGCGCGAGAAGAAAGGCGAGTTCACCGAGCTGTTTGCCGAGATGCAGGCGCGCGGCTATGTGCGCTTCCGGGTCGATGGCCAGGTCTATGAGCACGGCAACCTGCCGGCGCTCAAGAAGGCCGAGAAGCACAACATCGACGTCGTGGTCGACCGCGTCAAGGTGCGCTCCGACCTGCAGCAGCGCCTGGCCGAGAGCTTCGAGGCCGCGCTGCGGGTGGGTGAGGGCGTGGGCGGCGCCGAGGCCGGCGGGCGCGTGCTGGCGCTCGAGATGGACAGCGGCGCCGAGCACCTGTTCAGCAGTAAGTTCGCCTGCCCGGTCTGCAACTATTCGCTGCCCGAGCTCGAGCCGCGCCTGTTCTCGTTCAACTCGCCGCTGGGCGCGTGCCCGGCCTGCGACGGCCTGGGCCAACGCGAGGTGTTCGATGCGGCGCGGGTCGTGGCCTTCCCCGGCCTGAGCCTGGCCAGCGGCGCCATCAAGGGCTGGGACCGGCGCAATGCCCACTACTTCGCGCTGCTCGAGAGCCTCGCGCGGCACTACGGCTTCGACATCGAGGCGCCCTTCGAGAGCCTGCCCGAGAGGGTGCAGCGCGCCGTGCTGCACGGCTCGGGCGACGAGGACATTGCCTTCCACTACCTGGTGGACAGCGGGCCGAACCAGGGCAAGCCGCTCGTCAAGCACCACCCGTTCGAGGGCATCCTGCCCAACCTGGCGCGGCGCTGGCGCGAGACCGACTCCACCGTGGTGCGCGAGGACCTGGCGCGCCTGCGCAGCACCCAGCCCTGCCCCGACTGCCACGGCGCGCGCCTGCGCCGCGAGGCGCGCCACGTGAAGCTGGGCGAGGGCGCAGACGCGAAGGCGATTTTCGACATCAGCCACGCCACGCTGAGCGAGGCGCACGCCTGGTTTGCCGCGCTGCAGCTGTCGGGCGCCAAGGCCGACATCGCCGACAAGGTGGTGCGCGAGATCGCCACGCGCCTGCAGTTCCTCAACGACGTGGGCCTGAACTATTTGAGCCTGGACCGCAGCGCCGAGACGCTCTCGGGCGGTGAGGCGCAGCGCATTCGCCTCGCCAGCCAGATCGGTTCGGGCCTGACGGGCGTGATGTACGTGCTCGACGAGCCCAGCATCGGCCTGCACCAGCGCGACAACGACCGCCTGATCGCGACGCTGCAGCACCTGCGCGACATCGGCAACAGCGTGATCGTGGTCGAGCACGACGAGGACATGATGCGCGCGGCCGACCAGATCATCGACATGGGTCCGGGTGCCGGCGTGCACGGCGGGCGCGTGATGGCCCAGGGCACCTACGGCGAGGTGCGCGACGACCCCGATTCGCTCACCGGCCAGTACCTCGCGGGCACGCTGCAGATTGCCGTGCCCGCGCGGCGCACGCCCTGGCTGCCGGCGCGCGCCGCGCCCGCCGCGGCGCCGGCCCCGGCGGGCAAATCGCGCTTTCCGGCCACCGAAGCGGGCCAACGGCGCGCCGAGCGCCTGGCCGAGCACCACGCGCGCCAGGGCGCGCTGCAGGCGCTGCGCGTGGTCGGCGCCACGGGCCACAACCTGAAGAACGTCAGCGTCGACTTTCCCGTTGGCCTGTTCACCTGCGTGACCGGCGTCTCGGGCTCGGGCAAGAGCACGCTGGTCAACGACACGCTGCACAAGGCCGTGGCGCGCCAGCTCTACCGCGCGCACGACGAGCCGGCGGCGCACGCCGAGATCGTCGGCATCGAGTACTTCGACAAGGTCATCAACGTCGACCAGTCGCCCATCGGCCGCACGCCGCGCAGCAACCCTGCGACCTACACCGGCCTGTTCACGCCGATCCGCGAGCTGATGGCCGAGGTCAATACCGCCAAGGAGCGCGGCTACGGACCGGGGCGCTTCTCGTTCAACGTGGCCGGCGGGCGCTGCGAGACCTGCCAGGGCGACGGCGTCGTCAAGGTGGAAATGCACTTCCTGCCCGACGTCTACGTGCCCTGCGACCTCTGCCACGGCGAGCGCTACAACCGCGAGACGCTCGAAGTGCAGTGGAAGGGTCGCAACATCGCGCAGATCCTCGACCTGACGGTGGAGGACGCGCACGCCTTCTTCCAGGACGTGCCGACCATTGCGCGCAAGCTGCAGACGCTGCTGCAGGTGGGGCTGTCGTACATCCGCCTGGGCCAGAGCGCGACCACGCTCTCGGGCGGCGAGGCGCAGCGCGTCAAGCTCGCGCAGGAGCTCTCCAAGCGCGACACCGGCCGCACGCTCTACATCCTCGACGAGCCGACCACCGGCCTGCACTTCGCCGACATCGACCTGCTCCTGAAAGTGCTGCACCAGCTGCGCGACGCGGGCAACACCATCGTCGTGATCGAGCACAACCTCGACGTCATCAAGACCGCCGACTGGCTCATCGACATGGGCCCCGAGGGCGGCGCCGGCGGCGGCACCGTGGTGGGCGTGGGCACGCCCGAGATGCTGGCGGACAACCCGGCCAGCCACACAGGGCGCTACCTGGCGCGCTACCTGGCGCAGGGGCGCGGAATTTAGACCAAAAAGCGGTTTTACGCTGGTGCAGCCAGCGCCGACAGCTATTGAATTTGTATCACCCTGGGGCCGACTGCGGCCCCAGGGGCCACCGCAGCGCCATCGCCCTCGAGGCGGAACACCGACACCACCTGCACCAGGTCTTCGGCCTGGCCCTTGAGGCTGCTGGCGGCGCCGGCCATCTCTTCGACCAGGGCGGCGTTTTGCTGCGTCACCTGGTCCATCTGCGTGACCGCTTCGCCCACCTGCGAGACGCCCAGCGACTGCTCGCGGCTGGCGGCGCTGATCTCGCCCACGATGTCGGTCACGCGGCGGATCGCGCCCACCACGTCGGTCATGGTGGCGCCCGCGCGGTGGACCTGGGCGTTGCCCTGCTCCACGCGCGCCACGCTCGCGCCGATCAGCGCCTTGATCTCGCGCGCTGCCTCGGCGCTGCGCCCGGCGAGCGAGCGCACCTCGCTGGCCACCACCGCAAAGCCGCGGCCCTGCTCGCCCGCGCGCGCCGCCTCGACGGCGGCGTTGAGCGCGAGGATGTTGGTCTGGAACGCGATCGAGTCGATCACGCCGATGATGTCGGCGATCTTGTGCGACGCCTCGTTGATGCCCTGCATGGTCTCCATGACCTGCCCCACGACGGCGCCGCCCTGCACGGCCACGGTGCTGGCGCTCTCGGCCAGCGCGCTCGCCTGGCGCGCGCTGTCGGCGTTTTGCGCCACGGTGGAGCTGAGCTGCTCCATGGAGGCGGCCGTTTGCTCGAGTGCGCTGGCCTGGCTTTCGGTGCGGGCCGACAGGTCTGTGTTGCCCTGCGCGATCTGCACGCTGGCAATCGCCACGCTCTCGGCGCCGCCGCGCACGTTGCGCACCACCCGCATGAGCTGCTCGCGCATCTGCTGCAAGGCGGCCAGCAGCTGGCCGACCTCGTTCGTGCCATGGACCAGGGCGGTGCCGCCGAGGTCGCCGAGCGCCACGGCGCGCGCCAGCTGCACCGCCTGGGCCAGCGGCTCGGTGATCGAGCGCACGAACACCAGGGCCAGCGCGCAGGTCAGCGCCAGCGTGCCGGCCAGCGCCACGACGAGCAGCCACAGGTCGCGCTGCAGGGAGGCCGCGCGGGCGTTCAAGGTGTCGCCCAGCCGCTCCAGCGCCTGGCCGTTGAAGGCATACAGCGCGTCGATGCTGCGCGTGAAGGCGTCGAAGTACGCGTGCGGCGCCAAGCGCAGCACCTCGGCGGCGAGCAGCTCGCGCTCGGCCAGCTGCAGGGCGGCGTCGACCTGGCCCTGCACGCTCTGCTGCGCCGTGCCCAGCGCCTGGGCCAGCGCGGGGTTGGCGGCCCCGGCGCGCGCAAAGCTGCGAAAGGTCTGGCTCTGCAGTTCGGCCGCGCGCTGCTGCAGCACGAGCAACTGGCCGCGCCCCTGGGGCGGCAGCTCGCCCTGGCCGAGGAAGCCCGTGCCCTGGGCGCGCATCACGCCGAGCTTTTCGGCCAGCATCGGCGCGTGCACCAGCGCGGCCTGGATGATGGCGTGCGTGTCGGCGTGCGGGTCGGTCTGCAGGCCGTAGGCATGCAGCAGGGTTTCGCTCAGCTCCATCACGGCGGCGATCAGGGCGCTGTGCTGCGCCATGCTCTGCGCGGGCGGCAGCTGGCGCGCGGCCACCGCCGGCTCCAGCGCCTGCCAGCGCTGGCGCAGCTGCGCCCACTGGGCCAGCGGCGCGGCCGGGGTGGGGGCCGCGGCCAGGCGCGCATCCACCATGCGGATAGCGCTGGCGAGCGCGTCGCGCACGGCCGGGCGGCGCGCGGCCAGTGCCTCGTTGCCCCCGAGCATGGCCGCCGAGAGGCCGCGGTGCACCTGCAGCAGCTGCAGCACCTCGTTGAGTGCCCGCAGCGGCGCTGCGCCCTGCACCTCCCGCCGTGCCTGGGCGATGTCGTCCAGCGCCTGGCGCACGGCCACCCAGGTGGGCGGCACGCTCATCATGAGCCCGATCACCCCCAGGATGAGGAATTTTTGCAGCAGGTGGAGGCGATGGAGAAAAGGCATGGACAGGGGTCAGCCTCCAGGCGGCGAGCGGAAGGCGCGGTGAAGAACCGCCCGTCCATGTCCCGCTTGAAGTGCAACTTAATGTAAACAGCGCGAATGTACGCCTGCGCCCCGCGGCCGCATTGACGCACGTCAATCCGGCCGCGGCGGGCGGTCGCGGACGGGACCGCGCAGGCGCCAGCGCCCGGCAAGCGTCTGGCCATAATGGCGCTTCCGCCCTGTTGCCGGCGCGCCGCACGCGCCGCCCTGCCATGCTCCTCCCCTTGCCGCCTGCCCTGCCTGCCGCACACCGCGCCCACCGCCGCGCTGGCGCCGCAGGCCCGACGGGGCCCACCGCCGACGCCCGCCCATGAGCGGCCGCGCGGCGGCCCAGGCCCCGATGTCGGCGCGCGATCTGCTGGCCGCGCTGGCCGTCGTGGTGCTGTGGGGGCTGAACTTTGTCGCCATGAAGTGGGGGCTGCGCAGCTTCACGCCTTTCCAGCTCGGGGCGGCGCGCTACCTGTGCGCGGCACTGCCGTTGGTGCTGCTGGTGCGCGCGCCGCGCGTGCACTGGCGCTGGGTGGTGCTGTTCGGGCTGCTGCAGGGCCTGGGGCAGTTCGGCTTTCTGTTCGTGGCGCTGCAGGTGGGCATGACGGCGGCGCTGGCCAGCGTGCTGATGCAGACGCAGGTGTTCTTCACGGCGCTGTTTGGCTTCGCGCTGCTGCAGGAGCGGCCCGGCCGGCCGCTGCAGTGGGGCATGGGCCTGGCCGCGCTGGGCCTGCTGTGCTTTGCCCTGGGCCAGCTCGGCGCCAGCGGCGCGGGCGCGGCCGACACCACGCTGGCCGGCCTGCTGCTGACGCTCTGCGCGGCCAGCTCCTGGGCGGGCTCGAACATCGTGGCGCGGCTCGTGAACCAGAAGGCGCCCGGCTACGACCCGCTGGCCTTCGTGGTCTGGAGCTGCTTGGTGCCGGTGCTGCCCTTTGTGGCGCTGTCGGCCTGGCTCGATCCCGACGCCGGCCGCTGGCTGCAGGGCGCGGCCTGGGCCGGCGTGCCGCTGCTGGGCTGGCTGTCGGTCGCCTACCTGGGCTGGGCCGCCACCGTGCTCGGCTATGGTCTGTGGACGCGCCTGCTCACGCGCCACCCGGCCAACCGCGTGGCGCCGTTCAGCCTGGGCGTGCCCGTGGTCGGGCTGGCGGCGGGCCTGCTGGTGCTGGGCGAGGTGGTCACGCCCTGGCAGTGGGCCGGCGTGGCCTGCGTGGTGCTGGCCCTGCTGTGCGTGGTGCTGGGGCCGCGCTGGGGCGCCCGGTAGCGGCACGGCGCGGGGTGCATATCAAAAACAGGAGCTGCCTGCGTCGGCTTCATCTATGTTTCAGATAGAAATGTGCATGAAACCAAGGTATGGCGAGCGCAAGCAGCTCACTTTTTTGAATTCAGAGCCGGTGCCTGCACGCGCAATGCATGGGAATCCGCCCCCATGCAAGGCATTTTGATGGGCTGGACCCGTCTCAATCCACATGCGGTCGCAGCGCGCCCGGAACGCCCGGCCGCTGCAGGCCGCCGCCCTCCAGCCAGCGCCGGGTATTTTTCTTGGCCCGCTCTATCAGCTCGTGCGCGCGCGAAAAATCGTAGGCCGAGGCCGCCAGCGGGCACAGCGGCGGCACCGTCAGCACCTCGAAGCGATCGGCCAGCAACTCCAGGTCTTGCACCAGCTGGTGCGCGATCAGCATGTTGAGCGCGTGCAGCGCACTGGCGATGGCGCTGGCCGGCGGCGCGCTCAAGGCGCAGGCATAGCCGGTGGGCAGCACGACCAGCCGGGTCGCCCCCAGCGCCACCGCCGCCATGACCGGGGTGTTGCCGGCGATCGCGCCGTCGATCAGGTAATCCTTGCCCACCCGCACCGGCGGAAAGATCGCCGGGATCGCGCAACTGGCCAGGATCGCCTCCACGGCCGGCCCCGACGACAGACAGACCGAATGGCCGTGCAGCTGCTCGGTGGCGACCACATGCATCGGCAGCGCCGCCTGCTCCAACCGGCTGTAGGGCAAATGCTGTGCAATCAAGGCCTGCAGCCCGCTGGCATCGACCAGCGCCGGCGAACGCGAAAACAGGCCGGCCAGGCGGCTGAAAGTCATGGGAAAGAGGGTGCTGCGCTTGAGATTGCACCAGAGCGCCTCCAGCCGCTCCACACCGGCCAGCGTCGGATCGCCCGCGAAATACGCGCCATTGATGGCGCCGACCGAGGCGCCCACCACCAGATCGGGCTGCACGCCATGGGCCACCAGCGCATGCAGCATGCCGACCTGGATCGCGCCGAAACTGCCGCCGCCGGCAAATACAAAGGCGGTCTTGCCCTGGGCCGTGGATTCCATCTGCGCCTCCCTGCTGCCGATACCACCGCGGCCGTCCCGGCGTGCGGCGGAACGCCCATATTACTGCCGCGTGGGACGGCGCCATGCCCCTGCGCGCAGCCTGCCTGGCGTCCGGGTCCATCGGCAGCCATCGGCCTCGGAGTCCGCTTTTTTCATCAAAAACAGGAGCTTTCTGCGCCGGCTCCATATATGTTTCAGATAGAAATATGCCTCCAATCAAGGTGTGGCGTGCGCAAGCAGCTCACTTTTTTGACTGCGATTCAGAGCAGGCGCCGGCGCGCCCAGCGCACCACCGTGACGCCGGCGCGCGCCTGGCGCGTGGACGGCATCACGAGCACGCAGTCGCCGTACGGCGTGGCGACGGCTTCGCCGTCGTTGTCGCCGATCACGGTGCCGGCTTTTGCTATCACCTCCAGCCCGGTGAACGGCGCGTTGAAGCGAAAGCCGCTGCTGCGGGCGACGACCGCGCCGGTCACTTCGAGCGCCCACTGGCGCGGCGCGTCGCTCTGGCGCCAGCCGGGCAGCCGGCGCGCCAGTTCGGCGGCGTCGACCACGCCCGAGGCGGCGATGAAGCGCACGCACAGGTCCTGCGCCACGGCGCGGCTGGCCGGGTCGCCGTGGAAGCCGCATTCGACCAGCAGCGAGCGCGTGTCCGGCGCCTGCGCGTCGGGCAGGCCGAAGCGCCCGTAGTCGCGCATGCGCACGCCGTCCTGGTGGCCGGCATCGACCACGATGTGCTCGGGGCTGCGCAGCGTGCGCGCCAGCTCCAGGTTGCGCGGCTGCATGCCGGTGAGCAAGAGCGGCGCCGAGGGCTCGTGCATCGAATGGAGGTCGAGCAGCCAGTCGGCCTGGGCGACGAAGGGGCGCAGCTGCGCGGCGCGGCGGCGCTCGCGCGTGTCGCCGGCATCGATGCGCGCGTCCAGCCACTGGCGGTTCAGGTCCTCGTCGGTGAAGCGCGCGGTGTCGTGGGCCGCGGGGTCGAAGCGGTCGAAGGCGCCGAGGTTGCAGAACGCCAGCGTGAGCGCACCCTGCTGCGGGGGCAGGCCCGCTTCGAGCAGGCCCTGGAGCGCCCAGGCGCCGCACAATTCGTTGCCGTGCACCAGCGCGCTGAGCAGCACGCGGCGGCCGGGCCGGCCCGAGTCGAAGTGCCAGACACCCTCGGTGCCGGTGTTGCCGTCGCGCCAGGCGGCGAGGTCGGGCGCGGGCAGGTCAAAAGCCAGGGACGGCGCGCTCATTCTTCGATCTTGGCAAAGGCGACGATCTTCTGGTACTTGGCCACTTCGGCGGCCAGGAACCGGTCGATGTCGACGTGGGTGGCCGAGACGGTGGAGCCGCTGGCCTCGAGCTTCTTGCGGAAGTCGGGCGACTGCAGCGTCTCGTTGAGCGCCTTCTTGATCTTCTCCTGCACCGGCTTGGGCAGGTGGGCCGGCGCCATGAGCGCGAACCAGACGCCGATGTCGAGGTGCTTGAACTGCGGCGATTCGGCCAGGGCCGGAATGTCGGGCGTCTGCAGCGCGCGCTTGGCCTCGGTCGTTCCGAGCGCGATCACCTTGCCGCTCTTGATGTGCGGCAGGCCGCTGGAGAGCACGAACACGCCGTACTCGATGTTGTTGCCCATCAGGTCGTTGGTCAGCGGCGCCACGCCGCGGTAGGGGATGTGCGTCATGAACAGCCTGCCCTGCTGCTTGACCATTTCGCCAGCCAGGTGCAGCGAGGTGCCCACGCCCGAGCTGCCGTAGCTGAACTTGCCGGGGTTCTGCGACACCTTCTGCACGAACTCGGCCGCCGTCTTCGGCCCCGCCTGGGTCGAGGCCACCAGCACCAGCGGCTGCGTGGCGATCAGGCCGATGGCGGTGAAGTCCTGGATGTCGTACTTGACCTTTTTCGTCACCAGCTTGTTGATGGCGATCTCGTTGCTCGCGCCCACCAGCAGCGTGTAGCCGTCGGGCGCGGCGCTGGCCACCTTCTGCGCGCCGATGGCGCCGCCGGCACCGCCGATGTTCTCGATCACCACCGGCACGCCCAGGCGCTGGCCCAGCTCGGTGGCGACAGTGCGCGCCGTCAGGTCGGTGCTGCCGCCGGGCGGGTAGCCGACCACGATGGTGATGGGCTTGCTCGGGTAGGGCGCGTCCTGGGCGCTGGCAAAGCCGCTGGCCAGCAGGGCCAGGGCGGCCAGCACGGTGGCGCGGCGCAGTGCGTGGGGTCGGTTCATTCGCGGTCTCCTTGTGGGTGTGCGCCCCATTGTGCGAACGGGCCACCCCTGCGGCGGTGCCGAAGTGGCACGCGGCCGTGCCGTTTCGACCGCGCGCCCTGCCGCGCTCAGCGCTCCGCGATGGCTTTCCAGACGGTCTCCGCGAGCGGCGACAGGCGCCGCTTGGGGCGGTACAGGCGCACGTCGAAGTGCACCTCCAGGCCCTCACCGCCGGCCAGTGCCAGGTGGCCGCCGTGGCAGTCGGCGTGCACCATCGACCATGGCAGCCAGGCCACGCCCAGGCCCTTGCGCGCGTATTCATAGTGCGCGTCGGCCGAGTCGCACTCCACCAGGCGCTGCAGGCGCGGCGCCTGCGGGTGGCGGGCCAGGTGGTCTTCGACGAGCCTGCCCAGCGCGAGCTGCGGCGCATAGGCCAGATAGGGCACGGCGTGCTCGCTGCCCAGGCGGTGCAGGGCGGTGCCCTGGGCGCCGGCCCGCGACACCGGCACCAGCCGGTCGGAGGCCACGGTGACATGGGCGAACTGGCGCGCATCGAGCGAAATGGCCAGCGCCCGGTGGTCGTAGACCAGCGAGAAGTCGGCCTCGTGGCGCTCGAGCATCGCCACCGTGTCGGCCAGCGCGCGCGTCAGGATGCGCAGCTCGCCGCCCTGCAGCACGGGCGCCAAGCGCACCAGCCAGTCGGCCACGACGGTGCGCGCCAGCGTGCGCCCGGTGGCCAGCGCCACGGTGCGGCCCTGGCGCCCGGCGAGGTCCTGCAGCTCTTCGCGCGACTGGTCGAGGTTGCGCGCCATCTGCGCGGCGGAGTCCAGAAAGCTGCGCCCCGCCGCCGTCAGCGTGACGGGCCCGCCCTGGCGCTCGACCAGGGGCGTGCCCGCCCAGGCTTCGAGCGCCCGGATGCGCCGGCCAAACGCCGGGTGCGTGACATGGCGCAGCTCGGCCGCGCGCGTGAAGCTGCGTTCGCGCGCCAGCACGATGAAGTCTTCCAGCCACTTGAGCTGCATCGGGCAGTCGGGTGGCCGGGGAGGGCGCGGCTCAGGCGCCAGGGCGCGCGGCCTGCAGCAGGTCGCGGGTCTTCAGGGCCTCGCGGCGCGCGGCGGCCGCAAAGTCGGCGCCGTTGCTGGCGTACAGGATGGCGCGCGAGGAGTTGACGATGATCGGGCCGTCCGGGCGCCAGCCGGCCTGGACGGTGGCCGCGGCATCGCCGCCCTGCGCGCCGACGCCCGGAATGAGCAGCGGCAGCGTCGGCGCAATGGCGCGCACGCGCTCGATCTCGGCCGGATAGGTGGCGCCCACCACCAGGCCCAGCTGGCCGTTGCGGTTCCACGGCCCCTGCGCCAAGCGCGCCACGTGTTCGTACAGCAGCGGCTGGCCCGCGACGCTGGCCAGGCGCTGGTTCTGCAGGTCGTCGCCGCCGGGGTTGGAGGTGCGGCACAGCAGGAAGGCGCCCTTGCCGGGGTAGTCGAGGTAGGGCTCGACCGAGTCAAAGCCCATGAAGGGCGAGAGCGTGACGGCGTCGGCGCCGTAGCGCTCGAAGGCTTCGCGCGCGTACTGCTGCGCGGTGGAGCCGATGTCGCCGCGCTTGGCGTCGAGGATCACGGGTACGCGGGGTGCGTTGCAGCGCATGTGCTGCATCAGGCGTTCGAGCTGGTCTTCGGCGCCGTGCGCGGCAAAGTAGGCGATCTGCGGCTTGAAGGCGCACACCAGGTCGGCGGTGGCGTCCACGATCGCGGCGCAAAAGTCGTAGATCTTGCGCGGGTCGTCCCGCAGGGCGGCAGGAAAGCGCGTGGGCTCGGGGTCCAGGCCGACGCACAGCATCGAGCCGTTGTGCGTGGATGCGGCGTGCAGCATGTCAAGAAATGTCATGGCCGCGATTCTAGAGCTGGCCTCACCCGGGCTCCCATCCGCGCATGCACCAGGCGCCAGGGCTGCCGCACGGCAAGGCGAAGCGACACCGCGGCCGCCTGGCTGGCGACACCGCTCAGGCGCCGCCGCGCTCGAAGTGGAACACGGCCGTGCCCGCGCGCGCGTTGGGCAACACGCGCACGGTCCGGCCGTCCTGCAGACCGAAGGCATCGAGGATGCGCAGCGCGTTCTTGTGTGCCAGCACCTCGAAGTCCTTGTAGGTGCCGACGCGGATGTTGGGCGTGTCGTACCACTGGTAGGGCAGGCGGCGCGTGACCGGCATGCGCCCGCGCAGCACCGACAGGCGGTTGGGCCAGTGCGCGAAGTTCGGGAACGCGACGATGCCTGCGCGCCCCACGCGCGCCGTCTCGCGCAACATGACCTCGGCGTTGCGCAGGTGCGGCAGGGTGTCGATCTGCAGCACCACGTCGAACGAGCTGTCCTCGAACAGCGCCAGCCCTTCGTCGAGGTTGAACTGGATGACGTTGACGCCGCGGCGCACGCAGGCCAGCACGTTGGCGTCGGCGATCTCCACGCCGTAGCCGCTGCATGCGCGCTCGCGCTGCAGGTAGTCGAGCAGCGCGCCGTCGCCGCAGCCGAGGTCGAGCACGCGCGAGCCCGGCGGCACCAGGGCGGCGATGGCCCGCATGGTGGTTTTCTCGGTCATGCCAGCTCCTTTGCAATGCTATCGAAATATGAGCTTATGACGCCCATGTAGCGGGCGTCATCGAGCAAAAAGGCATCGTGTCCGTGCGGCGCGTCGATTTCCGCGTAGCTCACGTCGCGCCGGTTGTCGAGCAGCGCCTTGACGATTTCTCGGCTGCGCTTGGGCGAGAAGCGCCAGTCGGTGGTGAAGCTCACGAGCAGAAACCTGGCCGTGGCGCGCGCCAGGGCCTGCGTGAGGTCGCCGCCGTGCGCGCGCGCCGGGTCGAAGTAGTCGAGCGCGCGCGTGATCAGCAGGTAGGTGTTGGCGTCGAAATACTCGCTGAACTTGTCGCCCTGGTAGCGCAGGTAGCTTTCGATCTGGAATTCGATGTCCTGCGTCGAGTACTTGAGGTCCAGGCCTTCCCGCAACTGGCGCCCGAATTTCTCGTTCATCACGTCGTCGGACAGGTAGGTGATGTGGCCGATCATGCGGGCGATGCGCAGGCCGCGCTTGGGCACCACGCCATGGCGGTAGAAGTGGCCGCCGTGGAAGTCGGGGTCGGTCACGATCGCGCGGCGCGCCACCTCGTTGAAGGCGATGTTCTCGGCGGTGAGGTTGGGGGCGCTGGCCACCACCACGGCGTGGCGCACGCGCTCGGGGTATTGCAGCGTCCAGCTCAGCGCCTGCATGCCGCCAAGGCTGCCGCCCAGCACCGCCGCGAGCTGCTCGATGCCCAACTGATCGAGCAGGCGCGCCTGGGCATGGACCCAGTCCTCCACGGTGACGACGGGAAAGTCGGCCCCATAGACCTGGCCCGTGTCGGGGTGGGTGTGCATGGGGCCGGTGGAGCCAAAGCACGACCCGAGGTTGTTCACGCCGATCACGAAGAAACGGCGGGTGTCGAGCGGCTTGCCCGGCCCGATCATGTTGTTCCACCAGCCCTCGCTCTTGTCCTGGCCCTCGTACACGCCCGCCACATGGTGCGAGGCGTTGAGCGCGTGGCAGACCAGCACCGCATTGGAACGATCGGCGTTGAGCGTGCCGTAGGTCTCGAACGCCAGGGTGTAGTCGCGGATGGAAGCGCCGCTTTGCAGCGGCAAGGCCTGCGGAAAATGCAAAAACTGGGGGGTGGCAATGAACGACATAAAAAAACCCGGCAACGCTAAAAACGCGGCCGGGTGCTGGTGTCGGTCTGTCTTTAGCAGGATTTATAAAGCGCCCGCAAGCTGTGGCAAATCGGCGCGTCAGCCACTATAGCAAAAGTGGCCGGGGCCGACGGACTCAGGCCGGCACCGTGAGCGCCAGCACACCGAGCACCAGAAAGATCAGCGCCGACACCCCGTGCACCGTGCGCAGCGGCACGCGGCGCGTGATGCGCTCGCCCAGCCAGACCACCGGCGCGTTGGCCAGCATCATGCCCAGCGTGGTGCCCACGACGACCCACACCCAGGCGCTGTACTGCGCGGCCAGCATGACGGTGGCGATCTGGGTCTTGTCGCCCATCTCGGCCAGGAAGAACGCCACAACCGTCGTGCCGAACACGCCCCAGCGCGGTGCGGCCCCCGTTTCACCGTCCTCGAGCTTGTCGGGGATCAGCATCCACACGGCCATGGCGATGAACGACACCCCCAGCACCCAGCGCAGCACCTGCGGTCCAAGCACGGTGGTGACCCAGGCGCCGGCGGCCCCAGCAAGCGCATGGTTGAGCACGGTGGCCACGAAAATGCCCAGAACAATCGGCCAGGGCTTGCGAAAACGTGCGGCCAGCACGAGCGCCAGCAGCTGGGTCTTGTCGCCCATTTCGGCGAGGGCAACGATGGAGGTGGAGACGAGGAAGGCTTCCATGGTGGAGAATTTTTCTATCCGGCCGGACAGTGGATGAACGCATTGACCGCACCCCGACTCCGGCCAAATGGACGGTGTGCGGTCAATGGTCTCGCCAATCCGAAGATTGCAGCTGCCATAGGGCATGGGGCCCCAAGTGTGTTGACAACTGCCCCCATGCACGCACGCATGGGCCGGCTACTCCCCAAAGACGGCGCCATCATACTGTGGCTGCGGCAGAGTTGTTAAATCGCCACCGATTCACATAAATGACCGCGGCTTGGCGGCCTTTGCCCATGCTTGCAAAATAAATATCTGGGCATTCCAGAAATTGCCTGATAATGAACTCGCTTTTCTGCTTTCGTAGGGAAGCAGATAGTTAGCGGTGATTGGTCAGTTTCGCGTCTTTGAAGTCGTCACAGGTTTGTTGATTGCGTCGGACTCCATCGCGTTTTCATGTTTTTTCAGGAGTCCTTTATGGGCAACAAACTTTACGTGGGCAACCTGCCCTACACGTTCCGCGACAGCGATCTGGAACAAACCTTCAGCCAGTACGGCTCTGTCTCCAGCGCCAAGGTCATGATGGAACGTGACACCGGCCGTTCGAAGGGCTTCGGCTTTGTCGAAATGGGCAGCGATGCCGAAGCACAGGCCGCGATCCAAGGCGTGCATGGTCAAAACTTTGGCGGCCGTGACCTCGTGGTCAATGAAGCCCGTCCCATGGAGCCCCGTGCTCCCCGCAGCGGCGGCTTCGGCGGCGGCGCTGGTGGTGGTGGCGGCGGCGGCTACGGTGGTGGCGGCGGCGGCGGTTACGGCGGTGGCCGTAGCGGCGGTGGCGGTGGTGGTGGCTACGGCGGTGGCCGCAGCAGCTACTAAGCCAGCACAGCGCCAGCAGGCAATGCGCCTGCCAGGCTGCAAACAAGGGACCTTCGGGTCCCTTTTTTTCTTTTTGTCTGCATGCAACACCTTCTCTGCAGGACGCGAAAAGCCTTGCGTTTTGTCCAATTGTCGGGAACATAATGCGCTGGCGGGGGGAGAACCCCGCCAAGTGTTTGCGGTGATCCTTCAGTTGCACGCATAGAGCTTTCTCAGACGGGCTGGTTGCGTTTTCGGGGCTCCATCGCTTTGTCAATGTGTTTTTGAGGAGTCCCGGCATGGGCAACAAACTGTATGTAGGCAACCTGCCCTACGGTGTACGCGACATGGATCTGGAGCAGGCGTTTGGCCAGTTTGGCAGCGTGGCCAGCGCCAAGGTCATGATGGAGCGCGACACTGGTCGCTCCAAGGGCTTCGGTTTTGTGGAGATGGGCAGCGATGCCGAAGCCCAGGCCGCGATCAACGGCATGAACGGCCAGTCGCTGGGCGGTCGCAGCATCGTGGTCAATGAGGCACGCCCCATGGAGCCGCGTCCTCCGCGCAGCGGCGGTTTTGGCGGCGGCGGCTACGGCGGTGCCCGCAGTGGGGGCGGCTACGGTGGCGGCCGCGAAGGGGGGCGTAGCGGCGAAGGGGGCGGCTATGGCGGTGGTCGCACTGAAGGCGGCGGCTACGGTGGCGGCCGCAGCGATGGCGGCTTTCGCAGCCCATACGGCACGGGCCCGCGCGGTGGCGGTGGCCGCAGCGGGGGCGGGGGCGGCTACGGCGGTGGCAACAACTATTGACCGCCTGCGCTCCCGACACCACACAAAGGCTCCCGCGGGAGCCTTTTTGCCGGGCGTTCGCGGCCCAGGGGCCCCTAGCGGTCCGGCCCCTGGCGGTGCTTGCGCGGCCGCCCGGCCAGCAGGCGATCGAAGACGCCATTGGGCAGCATGCGCAGCAGTTTGGCGGCCACGCCCATCTGCCAGGGGATCACGCGGTAGCTCACGCCCGCCTGCACGGCGGCAAACGCCTTGCGGGCAAAGTGGTGCGGTGCCATCAGAAACGGCATGGCGTAGCGGTTTTGCCGCGTCAGCGGCGTGTCGATGTAGCCGGGGCAAATCGTGACCACCCGCACGCCCGCGCTGCGCAGTTCGCCGCGCAGGCTTTCGCAGTAGCTGATGACCGCGGCCTTGCTGGCGCAGTAGGCGCCATGACCGGGCAGGCCGCGGATGCCGGCCACGCTGCCCATGCCCACCAGGGTGCCGCTGCCGCGCTGCACCATCGCCTCGATGAAAGGATGGAATGTGGCCGCGAGGCCGATGGTGTTGGTGGCAAATAGCTGCTCCATCACGACCAGGTCTTCGCGCACCGCGGTGTCCATGCCGATGCTGATGCCAGCGTTGGCGATCACGACATCGGGGATGCCCTGGCGCTCCAGGCAGGCTCGCCCGGCGGCCGCGATGCTGTCGGGCACGGCCACGTCCGCGCTGTAAATTTCATAGCTATCAGCGCTTAACCCACCTGCGTTTGCCCAGGATTTGATGCTATTTGTGCCGCGCGCCACCAGCGCTAGCCGCCAGCCAGCCTGGTGGTAGTGGGCGGCCAGCGCCTGGCCGATGCCGCTGGAAGCGCCAGTGATGAAGACCAAGGGGCGGTGCGGCATGGGATGGCGGCAGCTCAGCGCGCCGGCATGATCACGCCGCGCACACGCCCACGCAACTGCAGCACCTGTTCCAGGTTGTCGTACTCCATGGCGTCGGCGGTGAATTGGTCCTGGTCGCGCGTGAGCGTGACGGGCTGGTTGGAGCTCACACGCTCGGTCTGCGGCCAGACGTGGAGAAACTCGCCGCGAAACTCCAGCCGCGGCAGCGCGGCGCCCGACGTGGGCACTAGGGCCTCGCGCGTCACGATGGCGTTGCCAAACAGCTGGAGCTCCGAGCCGTCGGCATTGCTCAAGGCCCGGTTCGCGGTGGCGACCGTGCGCCGCCCGTCGGGCGTGACCGAGCGCATGCGCGCCTGGTCGATGTCAAGCGTGTCGGTGTCCGGGTAGTGGCTCGCCAGAGCGCCCTGCACCTCGCTTTGCAGGCGCCCGGTCACGTCGAAGTTCTTGACCGAAAAACCGCGCATGAAATAGTCGGCCTCGTGCCGGGGGGCGGCCTCGGCCCGAGGCACCTGGGGCGCTGGCGCATTGCGCACCAGCCACAAGGTGCCCAGCGCCAGCAAGCCCATCAGCAGGACGGGAAGGTAGATCGACACGCGCTCCCAGCCGCCGCGCAACCCGCCGCTCATGTGCAGTAGTCCGCCAGCAACGCGGCGTAGCGGCCGCTGGCCACCAGCAACAGATCGCAGAACTCGCGCGCCGCGCCATCGCCACCACGCGCACGCGTGGCGAAATGCGCCTGCGCCAGCACCTCGGCCTGCGCATTGGCCGGCGCGCAGGCCAGGGCGCTGCGGCGCATGACGGGCAGATCGGGCCAGTCGTCGCCCATGGCGGCCGCCTGCGTCCAGTCCAGGCCCAGCGTGGCGAGGATCTGCTCGGCGGCCGGGCGCTTGTCCTCGGTACCGAAAACAGCGTGCTCCACGCCCAGCGCGCGCAGGCGCAGGCGCAATGGCACTGAATCGCGCCCGGTGACCACGGCCGGGGTGATGCCGGCTTTCTGCAGCAGCTTGAGACCGTGGCCGTCGAGCGTGTTGAAACGCTTGAGCGTCTCGCCGGCCTCGCTGAAGTAGAGTCCGCCGTCGGTCAGCACGCCGTCGACATCAAAAAAGGCCACGCGCACGCCCTGTGCGCGCAGCAGCAGCTCGGGAGAAAACTGGAGGGCCGGGGCCATGCGGGGCGCTCCTCAGATCACCTTGGCGCGCATCAGGTCGCCAATGTGCACGATGCCGCTCAGGCGGCCTCCGTCGCCGAGCACGAGCACGCTGGTGATGCCGTGGGTTTCCATCATTTCGGCGGCGTCCACCGCCAGTGCGTCTTGGGAGATGGTGCGCGGACGCGGGTGCATGACATCGGCCGCGGTGGCGCCCCGCAGATCGGCGCCGGCCTCGATGCGGCGGCGCAAATCGCCATCGGTGAAGATGCCCAGCACCTGGCCTTCGGCATCCACCACGGCGGCGGCGCCCAGGCCCTTGGCGCTCATCTCGCGCATGAGCGCGCTGAAACCGGTCTGCGGCGCCACGCGCGGCACCTCTTCGCCGGCGCGCATGATGTCGCTGACATGGGTGAGCAGCTTGCGCCCCAGCGCGCCGCCCGGATGCGAGCGCGCAAAGTCCTCGGCGCGAAAGCCGCGGGCATCGAGCAGCGCGACGGCCAGCGCGTCGCCCATGGCCAGCTGCGCGGTGGTGCTGGCCGTGGGCGCCAGGTTCAGGGGGCAGGCCTCGCGCTCCACGCTGCAGTCCAAGGCCAGATCGGCGTGGCGTGCCAGCGTCGATTGCATCTGCCCCGTGAGGGCCACGAGCGGCGCGCCCAAGCGCTTGAGCAGGGGCAGGATGGCATTGAACTCGGCGCTCTCGCCGCTGTTGGAGAGGGCCAGCACCAGATCGTTGGCGGTGACCATGCCCAGGTCGCCGTGGCTGGCTTCGGCGGGGTGCACGAACATCGCGGGGGTGCCGGTGGAGGCCAGCGTGGCCGCCACCTTGCGGCCGACATGGCCGCTTTTGCCCATGCCCATGACGACCACCCGGCCGCGCGTCTGCAGGATTTTCTGCACCGCCTGGGTAAACCGCGCGTCCAGGCGCTGGCCCAGCCCCAAAAGCGCGGCGGCTTCGATATCAAAGGTCTCGCGGGCCAGGCGCAAGGCCTGGTCGGCATGGAAGGGGCGGGTGGCGCCAGGGGCAGGATGCATGGGCAGATTCTATCGGCCGCGCCCCTGGCGCTCCGCTAGCATGCAGGCATGTCCTCGCTCGCCCTGACCCTGCTGTATCTGCTCGCTGCAGTGCTGGGTGTCGTGGCGTGCCGCAGCCTGCGGCTGCCGCCCATGCTGGGCTATCTGGCGGCCGGCGTGCTGATCGGGCCGCACGCGCTGGCGCTGGCGCAGAACTCCGAGAGCGTGCGCCACCTGGGCGAGTTTGGCGTGGTCTTCCTGATGTTTGCCATTGGCCTGGAGTTCAGCCTGCCCAAGCTGCGCGCCATGCGCCGCCTGGTCTTCGGTCTGGGCCTGGCGCAGGTGGTGTTGACCATGGCCGTGTCTTTCGGCGGCGCGCTGGCTCTGGCGGCGTTTCTGGGCGGGGTCTGGGAGATGGGCTGGCAGACGGCGCTGGCGCTGGCCAGCGCCATGACCATGAGCAGCACGGCCATCGTGGTCAAGCTCATGGCCGAGCGCGCCGAGCTCGAAAGCGACCACGGCCGGCGCATTCTCGGCATCCTGCTGTTCCAGGACCTGGCGGTGGTGCCGCTGTTGGTGCTGATTCCGGCCCTGGGTTCGTCCCCCGACCGGCTGCTGGGCGCGCTCGGACTGGCCTTGCTCAAGGCCATCGTGCTGGTGACGGTGCTACTGACCGGCGGCCAGGGCGTGATGCGCTGGTGGCTCACGCTGGTGGCGCGGCGCAAGAGCGACGAACTGTTCATGCTGAACCTGCTCCTGATCACGCTGGGGCTGGCGTGGCTGACCGAGCTGGCGGGCCTGAGCCTGGCGCTGGGGGCTTTCATCGCCGGCGTGCTGGTGTCGGAGACCGAGTACCGCCACCAGGTCGGCACCGACATCCGGCCTTTCCACGACGTGCTGCTGGGGTTGTTCTTCATCACCATCGGCATGATGCTGGACTGGCACATCCTGCTGGAGCAATGGGCGCTGGTGCTGGGCCTGCTGGTGGTGCCGCTGGGCCTCAAGCTGCTCATCATCTGGGCGCTGGCGCGCGGTACGGGCGCCACGCCCGGCGTGGCGATGCGCACCGGCCTGTACCTGGCGCAGGCGGGCGAGTTCGGTTTCGTGCTGCTGTCCCTCGCGCAAGACCACGGCCTGGTCCGGCCGGCGCTCATGAACCCCGTCCTGGCCGCCATGGTGCTGTCGATGCTGGCCACGCCTTTTCTGATCCTGTACAGCAACCGCATCGTGATGCGTGTGGTCGCCAGCGACTGGCTGCACCAGTCGCTGCAGATGACGGCGATCGCGCGCAAATCCATCGACTCAAGCAAGCACGTGATCATTTGCGGCTATGGCCGCTGCGGGCAAAACCTGGCGCGCATGCTGGAGCGCGAAGGCATCCCGTACATGGCGCTCGACCTCGACCCCGACCGCGTGCGCCAGGCCGCAGCCGCGGGCGATTCGGTGGTCTATGGCGACGCCACGCGGCTGCAGGCCCTGATGGCCGCGGGCCTGGCACGCGCCAGTGCCGTGGCCGTGACCTACCTGGACATTCCCGCGGCGCTCAAGGTGCTGGCCCATGCACGCACCCATGCGCCGCAGGTGCCGGTGGTGGTTCGCACCCAGGACGACATGCACCTGGACCGGCTGCAGGCGGCCGGCGCCACCGAGGTCGTGCCCGAGGCCATCGAAGGCTCGCTCATGCTGGCCAGCCATGCCCTCGCGCTGGTGGGCGTGCCCATGCGCCGCGTCATCCGCCTGGTGCAGGACCAGCGGGACGCACGCTACCAGCTGCTGCGCGGCTACTTCCACGGTGCCGACGACGACACCGTGCAAGAGCGCGATCAGGCGCGCCTGTCGACGGTGACGCTGCCCCCCGGCGCGCAAACGCTGGGCCAGCCGCTGGGGCGGCTGGCGCTGCACGCCATCGGCGTGCAGGTCGTGAACCTGCGCCACGGGAACGGCCGCATGGGCCTGCCCAGCGACGACACGGTGCTGGCCGAGGGCGATACGCTGGTGCTGTCGGGCCACCCCAGCGCCCTGGCGGGGGCGCAGGACAAGCTGCTGCGCGGTTGAAGCCCCGCCAGGGGCGCGGCCCGGCGTTACCGGACCCGCAGGTCCTGCGCCGGCACCGGGCGGCCGAACAGGTAGCCCTGGAAGCGCCGGCACCCGTTGCGCAGCAGGAAGTCGCGCTGGCCGGCCGTCTCGACGCCCTCGGCCACCACATCCAAGCCCAGGCTGCGCGCCAGCGCAACCACGGTGCAAGCGATTGCCGCATCGTTGGGGTCTGTGAGCACATCGCGCACAAAGCTCTGGTCGATCTTGAGCTGGTCGAGCGGCAGGCGCTTGAGGTAGCTCAGGCTCGAATACCCGGTGCCAAAGTCATCGAGCGAAAACCCGACACCGCGCGTGCGCAGCGCCTGCATCTTGGCGATGCTGTCCTCCACGTCGTGCAGCAGCAGGCTCTCGGTCAGCTCCAGCTTGAGCTGGGCTGGGGGGGCCCCAGTGTCGTGCAGCACCTCCAGCACCCGCTGGACGAACTCAGGGTGGCGGAACTCCTGGGCGCTGACATTCACCGCCACGCTCCAGTGGGCGGTGGCAGGCAGAGCGTTCCACTGCGCCAGCTGCACGCACGCGGCCCGCAGCACCTGGCGGCCCAGCGGCAAAATCAGCCCGGTCTGTTCGGCCAGCGCAATGAACTCCCCCGGATAGACCATGCCGCGCTGCGGGTGCTGCCAGCGCACCAGGGTCTCGGTGCCGAGCACATGGCCTTCGGCGTCCACGACCGGCTGGTAGTGCACAAGAAATTCACCGCGCTGCAGGCCCTGGCGCACATCGGCCTCGAGCGCCGAGCGCGCCGACGCCGCAGCCTGCATGTCGGGATCGAAAAAGCACAGCGTGTTGCGGCCCTGCGCCTTGGCCTGGTACATCGCCAGGTCGGCCCGTTTGAGCAACTCCTGCACCGACTGCGCAACGCCACTGAACAGCGCAATGCCAAGGCTGGGCGTGCTGTGCATCTCCAGGCCGTGCACGTC
This sequence comes from Acidovorax sp. SRB_24, assembly GCF_012931925.1. Taxonomy (NCBI): domain Bacteria; kingdom Pseudomonadati; phylum Pseudomonadota; class Betaproteobacteria; order Burkholderiales; family Comamonadaceae; genus Acidovorax; species Acidovorax sp. SRB_24. The sequence goes on along the minus strand of NZ_MWOM01000017.1, from coordinate 31,560 downwards.
GTAGACGTGGTTGAGCGCCAACAGCATTTTGTGCGCCACGGCCTCGGCCTCGCCCGCGGCCTCGGTTTCGACTGTATGCAGGCCGCGCAGCACCACGACGAACTCGTCACCGCCCAGGCGCCCCACCGTGTCGCTGGCGCGCACGCAAGCCGTGAGGCGCGCGCCGACCTGCACCAGCAAGCGGTCACCCCACTCGTGGCCCAGGGTGTCGTTGACGCCCTTGAAATTGTCCAGGTCCAGGAACAGCAGCGCGCCGTGGCTGCCGTCGCGCGTGCAGGCCGTCACGGCGCAGTCCAGGCGGTCCAGCAGCAGGCGGCGGTTGGGCAGGCCGGTGAGCTCGTCGTAGAAGGCAAGGCGCTCGATCTGCGCCTCGGCCTGCTTGCGCGCATTGATGTTGCGGGCCACGCCGCGGTAGCCGGTGAAGCGCCCCGCCGCATCATGGATGGGCTCGCCGCTCACCGACACCCACACGGCATGGCCGTCGGCGCCCCGGCGCTGCATCTCGAAATCGTGGAACACTTCGTGCGCTTCCAGCTGCGCGCGGTGGGCTTGCCACTGTGCCTCGGGCACCAGGCTGTCGGGCAATTCCCAGCGCCTGAGCCCATAGTGCGCGGTATCGGCCATGCCCCCGTGGCGGTGGGTGCCGCCCTCCAACCGCACAAAGCGAAACTCGGCATCCTGCTCCCAGTACCAGTCGGACGAGAGCTGCGTCAGGCTGCGCCAGCGCGCCTCGCTCTGCTGCAGCGCCGCCTGCGCCTGCAGGTAATCGGTCACATCGGTGCAGGTCAGCACCCCACCGCCGCCCTCCAGCCGCCGCAAGCGCATCTCCAGGTAGTGGCCGGTCCGGGTGTGCTGCACCTGCAGCGGGCGCATCTCGGACCACCGTGGCAAGGCCGGGCCTTGCACCATGGGGCAGAGGTGCGGGCCGGGCTCGCCAAACGCAAAGCCGGCACCCGTGTCGCCGCGCTCGATCTGCAGGCGCACCACGTCGTCGAGGTGTGGTTGCGCCTCCAGCAGGGGCCGAGGCAGGTCCAACAGGTCGAGGTAGCGCTGGTTGTACAGGCGGATGCGGCCGCTCTGGTCCACCGTGGCAATGCCTTGCGCCACGCTGCCCAGCGTCAGTTCCAACGCCCGCGTTTTCTCGGCCAGCAAGGCGCTGGTCTGTGTCAGTTGCGCCTCCATGGCGCGGCGCTCTGCCTCGGCGCGCCGCGCCATTTCCAGCTGCCCGACGGTGTTGAGCAGGGGCTGCAGAAAATGCACATCGCCCCTGCCGTAACCATCGGGGCGGTTGGCCACGCCCACCATGGCCACCAACTGGCCGGCGGCATGGATGGGCAGACCCAGGAAGGCCGTGAGTTCGGGCTGGCCCGGCGGCCGGCCGGTGGCGCCCGGGTCGCTGGCGGGGTCGTTGCGGATGAGCGGTGTGGCACTGCGTAGCGTGGCATCGACCAGAGCCTGCGGCGGGTCCCACGCCGTGCCGTCGCGGGCCTGCGCGCCGAGGTCCGAGACGGCGTGCACATGCAGGCGGGGCGCCCCACCCGACACGTGCTCCACCTGCCCGACCACGCCGAATGCGCTGTGCGTGAGCCGCAGCATCTCTTGGAGCAAAGCCTCGAACGCTGCCCGCGGAGAGGCGCTGGCAATGAACAGCGCCTGGGCACGCGAAATGGCCTGCAGCAACCGGTGCTGGCGTTCCAGCATCTGCTCGGCATTGCGCTGGGTGCGCATGCCGGTGCTGCGCTCGAGCACGCTCTCCATCTGGGCGGGCAGGGCCAGCAGGTAGCGATGACCCGGATCCTGCACCGCATAGTCCCCGAACCCATGGCGCATGGCCTGGGCGGCATGCGCTTCCTCACCCTCGGGCACCACGATCAGCGCCGGCAGGTCGGCCAGGCCCTGCAGCACATCGAAAGCCGTGCCATCACTGACGCGCTGCGCGGTCAAGACAATGTCAAAGCTGTGCTGCTCGCGCAGTGCATGGGCTTGGGACAGCGTCGGCGCCACCGCCACGCGCCAGCCCAGCCAGGGGTCCGCCAGCGCGCGCACCACGGCCTGCGCGTGGTCCTCGCAGCCTTCGATCAGCAGTACAGAAACAGGCATGGGCCAGTGTAGGTGCAATGGCGGTGCGCCGCGGCCGTGCCGCGCACCTTGCCATCATGGGTGTCGACCCATTATGCGGAGTGCCGCTGCGCCCAGAGCCCCCCGCAAGCCCCCGTCCAGGTGTTTACACTGACTGGCCGTGTCCGGCACCCAGGGTGCTGTATCCCCTGCCCCGTGCTCCATCCGCCGCGACCACCGCCGCGCGCCGCTTTTCCGACTGCCATGCCAAACTTCAGCGTCAACGATTACCTTCGCCAACACATCCGCACGGTCGCGGACTGGCCCGCGCCGGGCGTGCAGTTCCGGGACATCACGCCGCTCCTGCAGGACCCCAAGGTCTTCCGCGTGTTGATCGATGCCTTCGTGCACCGTTACATGGACCCCCAGTTGCGCCCCGACGTGGTGGCGGGGCTGGACGCGCGCGGCTTCATCCTAGGCGCGGTAGTGGCCTATGAGCTCAACGTCGGCTTCGTGCCCATCCGCAAGAAAGGCAAGCTGCCCTTCACCACGGTGGCAGAGACCTACGAACTGGAGTACGGCAGCGCCACGGTGGAATTGCACACCGACGCCGTGCGGCCCGGCGACCGCGTGCTGCTGATCGATGACCTGATTGCCACCGGCGGCACGATGATGGCGGGTCGCAAACTGCTGGAAAAGCTCGGCGCCACGGTCATGGAGGGCGCGGCCATCGTCGACCTGCCCGAACTGGGCGGATCGCAGCGCCTGCGGGACAGCGGCCTGCCGCTGTTCACGCTGGTGGACTTCGCCGGCCATTGAAGCGCTCGCCGACGGGGCCTGGTCCGCTTACAAATCGCCGTACTGGGTGCTGCTGAGGTCCGGGCTGCGGGCGCTGTGGCCGGACACTTCCGTATCGGCAAAGTCCGGATTGCCGGGCGGCGCGCGCCGCGGGCCCGAGCGCAGCGGCACGCCCGACGGCGCAGCCACCGCCGGATGGGCTGGGGCCGCCGCGGCCAGCGCCTGCTTGAAGGCAGCCACTTCATCGGCTTCGATGGGGTCGAAACGCAGCGCCGCCGCGCGGGCCGGTGCTGCGGCAGCGGAGGCGGGTGCCTGTGCAGGCATTTGCGACACCGCTGCCGGGGCCACGGCGGGCGCCGGCGCGGCCGCGCCGACAGGGCGGGCGGATGCGGGCGGCGCGCTCCCCCGGTGCGGCTGAGGCGCTGCCGGCAGGCCCGCTCCCTGCGGTGCAACGCCCTTTTGGCGAATGCCTGCAGCCACATGGTCGTTGATGCGCCAATAGACCGCCGTGACGGCGATGTCGTAGTGCAGCTTGGCGGTCTGGGCGATGAGGGCCTCGATGTCGCTCAAGCGCGCGGTCTCTCCACCGTACTCGCGCGCCAAGTCCATCATCACCAGGAACTGGCGCCCGCGCTGGTCGAGCGCCAGCACCTTGAACTTGTAGCTGGCCGACAGCACGCCGGCGCGCACCATGGCGTCGCGCACCACCACGTACAGCAGCTCGCGCCGCTCCATGCGCTCGTTCGTGCGCTGGGCCGCCTGCTCGGGCAGCACGGCCGCATCCGCATTCAGCCGGCCTGACGGTTCAGACGCGCGCTTGAAGGCAGGGGCGGGCTTGCGCAGGAACCAGCTGAACAATGACATGGCTTTCTTTCTTCGGTCAGCACTGTGTGACTCTCTCAAAAGAGTGTACCGCGCGCCTCCCTGCCACCGGACGCCGCGGCAGCCGGCACGCCCGCTCAGGTGGCTGCGACACGGCGGCGGCGGTTGCCCAGGCGCTTGGCCAGGACGGCGCCAGCGGCCATGGACACGCCCAGGGCAATCGCGGGCTGGCGGTTGGCCAGCTCGGAAAAGCGCAGCGCGGTCAGGCCCCAAAGCCTGCTGGGCGCGGCCGCCTGGACCGACGCATTGCGGGGGCGGTGCGAGAAGAACGCCCCTTCTCCCACCACCGAGCCCGCCCCGACGATGGCCAGCCGCAGCCGCGCCTTCTCGTCTTCGCAGTGCACGCTGAGGCTGCCGCTCTCGACCAGGTACAGGGTGCGATCGATCGCACCCTGGGTGAAGAGCACCTGGCCCGCGGCCAGCGTGTGCGGCAGCAGGTAGGCCGACAGGGTGTCCCATTGCTGCGGCGTCAGCGGGTTGCCCAGGCTGTCTTCTGCACTGGCTTGGACAATGGCCTGGACCAGGCCTTGGACGTCGGGGGAGGCCACTGCGGGCGTTGCTGCATTCATAAGCCGGCGACGCTACCGCCATTGGTGCCAATGCGCAAGCAGAACTTACCGCTGCTTACATCGTCGGACCAGCGGGTGTGTCGACGCTCATTTGCCGATGCAGAAGCTGGAAAAGATCACGCCCAGCAGGTCGTCGGACGAGAACTCGCCCGTGATGTCGCCCAGGGCGTTCTGCGCCAGCCGCAGGTCTTCGGCCAGCAGGTCCAGTGCGGGGCCGTCGCTGAGCAGCTGGGTGGCGGCGTCGGCCAGGCGCGCCTCCACAGCCTGCAACGCCTGGACATGGCGCGCGCGCGCGATGAACACCCCCTCGGGCGCGGCCTGCCAGCCGGCCACGTCCAGCAGGGTGCGGCGCAAGCGCTCCAGCCCCTCGCCGGTGCGCGCCGACAGGTGCACACCCGCGGGTGCCTGCGCCTCGGGCACGGCCGCATGCGGCACGCAGTCGCTCTTGTTCCAGACCTCGATGATGGGCACGGTTTTTGGCAGTTTTTCGGCCATAGCGCTTGCTATGACTGCGTCTGCAGCTCTGTATTCCATAGCATCGCAGCGCGTCAGGTCGTGCAGGAACAGCACCGCGTCGGCCGCGGCGATCTCGTCCCAGGCGCGCGCGATGCCGATGCGCTCGACCTCGTCGCTGCTGTCGCGCAGGCCGGCGGTGTCGATCACGTGCAGCGGCACGCCCTCGATCTGGATGGTCTGCTGCACCTTGTCGCGCGTGGTGCCGGCGATCGGCGTGACGATGGCGAGCTCGGCGCCGGCCAGCGCGTTGAGCAGCGAACTCTTGCCCGCATTGGGCTGGCCGGCAATCACCACCTTGATGCCTTCGCGCAGCAGCGCGCCCTGCTGCGCGCGCCGCATCACCTGCGCCAGCGTTTGCTGCAATTTGGATAGCTGTCCGCGCGCGTCCGCCTTGCGCAGGAAGTCGATTTCTTCTTCAGGGAAGTCGAGCGTGGCCTCGACCAGCATGCGCAGGTGGATGAGCGCGTCGCGCAGCTGGTGGATTTCTTTCGAGAAGGCCCCCGCCAGCGAGCGGCTGGCGCTGCGCGCGGCCGCCGCCGTGGAGGCATCGATCAGGTCGGCAATGGCCTCGGCCTGGGCCAGGTCGATCTTGTCGTTCAAGAACGCGCGTTCGGTGAACTCGCCGGGCTGGGCCACGCGCAGCCCGGGCAGGCACGGGGCGCTGCTGCCAGCGCCGGCGGCGCGCGCTGCTTCCAGGCAGCGCGCCAGCAGCAACTGCAGCACCACCGGGCCGCCGTGGGCCTGCAGTTCCAGCACGTCTTCGCCGGTGTAGGAGTGCGGTGCCGGAAAGTAAAGTGCTAGCCCCTGGTCGATGGGCTCGCCAGCGGCATCGCGGAACGGCAGGTAGGTCGCCTCGCGCGGTGTCAGCGCGCGGCCGCACAGCACCTCGACCAACGGCGCAAGGCCCTTGCCCGACACGCGCACGATGCCCACGCCCCCGCGTCCGGGGGCGGTGGCGATGGCGGCGATGGGGTCGGTGTGGCGCGCGAGCATAGGGGGTGGACTTTATACAGAGGTGGCATGCAAAAGGCCGCTTGCGCGGCCTTTGGAAGGGGTTCTAGCGGCCGATCACTTGAACTTGGGCAGGTTGAACTGCGGCGGCACGCCCATGCGGGTATTGATGAGCCACTGCTGCGCGATCGACAGGATGTTGTTCGTCAGCCAGTACAGCACCAGGCCGGCCGGGAAGAAGAAGAACATCACGCTGAACATCAGCGGCATGATCCACATCATCTTGGCCTGCATCGGGTCTGGCGGCGCGGGGTTGAGCGCCGTCTGCAGCAGCGAGCTGAGCGTCATGAGCACCGGCAGGATGAAGAACGGGTCGGGCGAGGACAGGTCGTGGATCCAGCCGATCCAGGGCGCATTGCGCATCTCCACGCTCGACAGCAGCACCCAATACAGCGCGATGAACACCGGGATCTGGATCACGATGGGGAAGCACCCGCCCATGGGGTTGACCTTCTCCTCGCGGTAGATGCGCATCATCTCCTGCTGCATCTGCTGCGGCTTGTCCTTGAGGCGCTCGCGCATCTCGGTGATCTTGGGGTTGATCGCCTTCATCTTGGCCATGCTGGCGTAGGCCTTCGCATTGAGCCAGTAGAACAGGATCTTGAGCAGCAGCACCAGGCCGACGATGGACCAGCCCCAGTTGCCCAGGAAGCTGTGCAGCTTGTCGAGCAGCCAGTACAAGGGCTTGGCCAGGATCGTGAGCCAGCCATAGTCCTTGACCAGTTCGAGGCCCGGGGAGAGGGATTCGAGGGTCTTTTCGATCTGCGGGCCGGCGAACAGGCGCGCCTCGAGCGTCTTGCTGGCGCCGGGGGCAATCGGGCCCAGCGGCGTGATCATGCCGACCGAATACAGGTTGGCATCGACCTTGCGCATGAACAGGTCGCGCGGGATGCCGTCGCCCAGCAGCCAGGCGGTGGCGAAGTAGTGCTGCACCATGGCCACGTAGCCGCTGGTCGCGGACTTCTCGATATCGACCTTGTTTTCCTCGATCTTCTTGAACTCGACCTTCTGGTACTTCTTCTCGGGCGTGTACACGGCGGGGCCGGTGAAGGTGGAGTAGAACGACGACTCGCCCGGCGGCTTGTTGCCGTCGCGCACCAGTTGCAGGTATAGCTGGGGTGAGAGTTCGGCGGCGCCGGTGTTGAGCACGTCGTGCTGCACGGCCACGCTGTAGGCGCCGCGCTTGACGGTCCAGGTCTTGACCAGCTTGGCACCGTCCATGGCGGGCGACTCGAAACGCACGGTCAGCGTGTCTTCGCCCTCCTTGAGTTCGCGCGCACCTGGCACCACGGTCATCACCGTCTTGTGGGTGGGGAAGTTGCCGCCGATCAGGCCGGTCTGCGCCACGTACACGCGCTGGGCGCTCTGGTCGAGCAGCTCGAAGTTCTTCGACTTGTCTTCCATGTCGGCGTACTTGAGCAGTTCGGCATGGGTGAGCGAGCCCCCCTCGCTGTCGAAGGTCAGGCGCAGCACATCGGTGGTCACCACCACCTGCTCGCGCGCCGCAGGGGCGAGCGCGCCTGTCAGGGCGGGCACGGCCGCAGTGCCTGGCACGGCGGCCGTGGGCGCTACGGCGATGGGTGCCGGCACGGACGCAGCACCGGAGGGTTGCGCCGTGGCAGCCGGGGCCGCGGCCGTCGTAGCGGGGGCAGGGAAGAAAGTGGCTTGCTTGCCGTTGTGCACCTGCCACTTGTCCCACAACAGGACCATGGCAAAGCCAAATATCACCCACAGGATGGTGCGGCGGATGTCGTTCATGAAGACTTCTTTGGTGAGGAGGGTGGAGTGGCGGGCGAGAACAGGCGCGAAAACAACCGGCTGGCGCGCGGCGGCCCATCGGGTACGGGATCGTGTCCGCCGCTGCACCAGGGGTGGCAGCGCGCCAGACGCGCCAGCGTGAGCCAAGCGCCTGTGGCAGCGCCATGCTGCTCCAGGGCCTGCAGCGAATAGGCCGAGCAGGTCGGCTCGAAGCGGCATGCCGAACCCAGCCAGGGGCTGAGCAGAAGGCGGTAGCCCTTGACCAGGGCGATGAGCAAGCGGCGCATCATGCCGAGGCTCCGGCCTGCGGCGATGCCCCGCGCGGCGCGGCGCGCTGGAACAGCTGCTGCAGCTCGTTGCGCACCGCCAGCTTCAAGGCCTCGGAGCTGGCGCTGGGAAACAGCTTGCGGTCAAACGCCGCGCGCAGGCGCACCACATGGGCCGCAGGCAAAAGCGGCGGCTCCAGGGCAGTGGCCACGCCATAGATCTGGCGCTTGATCGCGTTGCGCGTGACGGCGCGGCGCGCCCAGCGCTTGGGCACCATCGCACCCAGCCATATGCCGTCGACAGGAAACAGGGCCTGGGCAGAACCCGAGGGTGCGGGCCCGCTGGCCGTGCCCAACGCAGGCAGCGCTGCGCCGGCAGCATCCAGCGCCAGCCGGTGCAACGCAAAATGCGCGGTGCGGGCCACAGTGCCCCCGGCCATGGCGGCCTGGAACTGCGGGCGCGTTTTCAGCCGCTGCATGGAGGCGCCCCCGCTGGATGCCTGAGGGCATAAACCGGGGAGCGAGCCAAAACCCGTGCGGGCCTCAGACGGCCAGGCGCTTGCGGCCTTTGGCGCGGCGGGCGTTGATCACAGCGCGGCCGCCGCGGGTCTTCATGCGCACGAGAAAACCGTGGGTACGGGCGCGGCGCGTCTTGGAGGGCTGGTAAGTACGTTTCATGATGGATTCCTTGAGAGTTCAGTTCCGGCACGCACAATCGCCGCCTTTGCCGCCGCATCTTGGCACGGGGCAGCGGCGCACACAGGCGCGGACCGGGTTCAATTGCCCTGAACACATTCAGGGAAACCAGAGATTATCGCAGGCTTGCTGCCACAAGGCAATGAAACACGCGTGCGAATCGGGCAAAAGCCGGCTTCAGGGCATGGGACAGACTTGTGGATAACTTCTTCACAAGCTACAATTTGGGGCCTTGAATGTTCCTTCTATCCACAAAAAAACCTTGAAATGACAGAGGAACTCTCGCGCGCTCCCTCCCCCCCTTCCGGCGCCGACGCCGGCCAGGCACTGTGGCAGGCCTGCACAGAACAACTTGCCCAAGACCTGCCCGCACAGCAGTTCAACACCTGGATCAAACCCCTGGCGGCCCAGGTCGCGGAAGATTTTTCGCGCATCACGCTCTACGTCCCCAACCGCTTCACACTCGACTGGATACGCGCCCAGTACGCCGGCCGGATCGCTGCCCTGCTGGAGTCCTTGTACGGCCAATCCCTGGTCCTTGAGTTAGCGCTCGCTCAGCGGGCCGCCAGCGCACGCACTTATGTGCCCGCCAATGCGCCTGCACCCGCCCAGGCACCGGAGCCTGCGGCGGTGGCCGACGACGGCTCGCGGGGCGCCCTGCGCAACCGGCTCAATGCGGCGCTGACATTCGACACTCTGGTGGAGGGTACAGCCAACCGCATGGCGCGCGCGGCCGCCATGCACGTGGCCAGCATGCCGGGGCACCTCTACAACCCGCTGTTCATCTACGGCGGCGTCGGTCTGGGCAAGACCCACCTGGTGCACGCCGTGGGCAACAAACTGCTGGCCGACCGGCCCGACGCCAAAGTTCTCTACATCCACGCCGAGCAGTTCGTCTCGGATGTGGTTAAAGCGTATCAGCGAAAAACCTTTGACGAATTCAAGGAGCGCTACCACTCGCTCGATCTGCTACTGATCGACGACGTGCAGTTCTTCGCCAACAAAGACCGCACGCAAGAAGAGTTCTTCAACGCCTTCGAGGCGCTGCTGGCCAAGAAGAGCCACATCGTGATGACCAGCGACACCTACCCCAAGGGCCTGGCCGACATACACGAGCGCCTGGTCTCGCGCTTCGATTCGGGGCTGACGGTGGCCATCGAGCCGCCCGAGTTGGAGATGCGCGTCGCCATCCTGATCAACAAGGCGCGCGCCGAAAGCACCGAGATGCCCGAGGAGGTCGCCTTCTTCGTCGCCAAGAACGTCCGCTCGAACGTGCGCGAGCTTGAGGGCGCGCTGCGCAAGATCCTCGCGTACTCGCGCTTCAACCAGAAGGAAATCTCCATCCAGCTCGCGCGCGAGGCGCTGCGCGATCTGCTGTCGATCCAGAACCGGCAGATTTCTGTGGAAAACATCCAGAAGACGGTGGCTGATTACTACAAGATCAAGGTCGCCGACATGTACAGCAAGAAGCGCCCGGCCAGCATTGCGCGGCCGCGCCAGATCGCGATGTACCTGGCCAAGGAGCTGACGCAAAAGAGCCTGCCCGAGATCGGCGAGCTGTTTGGCGGGCGCGACCACACCACGGTGCTGCACGCGGTGCGCAAGATCTCGGCCGAGCGCCAGCAGCTCACCGAACTCAACCAGCAACTGCACGTGCTGGAGCAAACGCTCAAGGGCTGACGATGGCGCCGCCCGTCCCCTTGACACGCGAACCCGCCCCGCGAGCGGGCAAAATGGCGGATTGGATGGCCCGAGGGGGCATGGCCCATGCCGCCATCCACATCCCGTTCCAAAAATCCACAAGAGGTTGACATGATCGTCCTGAAGGCAACACAAGACAAGGTTCTCGCGGTTCTGCAATCGGTCGCCGGCATCGTCGAGCGCCGCCACACGTTGCCCATCCTGGCCAACGTCATGCTCCGCAAAACCGGCAACGCCTTGCAGCTGACCACCAGCGACCTCGAAATCCAGATCCGCACCACGGCCGAGCTCGGCGGCGACACCGGCGACTTCACCACCACCGTGAACGCGCGCAAGCTCATCGACATCCTGCGCAGCATGCCCGGCGACCAGACCGTGAGCGTGGAGTCCAGCCAGGACAAGCTCGTGCTCAAGGGCGGCAAGAGCCGCTTCACGCTGCAGACGCTGGCGGCCGAGGACTTCCCGCTGGTGCAGGAATCGGCCAGCTTCGGCCCCTCCTTCAGCGTGCCGCAAAAGACGCTCAAGGGTTTGCTCGGCCAGGTGGCGTTTGCCATGGCGGTGCAGGACATCCGCTACTACCTGAACGGCATCCTGTTCGTGGCCGAGGGCCAGCAGCTGAGCCTGGTCGCCACCGACGGCCACCGCCTGGCGTTTGCCAGCGCCACGCTCGACGTCGAGGTGCCCAAGCAGGAAGTGATCCTGCCGCGCAAGACCGTGATCGAGCTGCAGCGCCTGCTCAGCGACGCCGACGGCGCTATCGAGATGTGCTTCGCCAACAACCAGGCCAAGTTCAGCTTTGGCGCCATGGAGTTCGTCACCAAGCTGGTCGAGGGAAAGTTCCCCGACTACAACCGCGTGATCCCCAAGAACCACCACAACAGCGTGACCCTGGGGCGCGCCCCGCTGCTGGCGAGCCTGCAGCGCACGGCCATCATGACCAGCGACAAGTTCAAGGGCGTGCGCCTGAACATCGAACCCGGCACCCTGCGCGTGGCCAGCAACAACGCCGAGCAGGAAGAGGCCGTGGACGAGCTCGACATCGACTACGGCGGCGACGCCATCGAGATCGGCTTCAACGTCACCTACCTGATCGATGCGCTCACCAGCATGGGCCAGGACATGGTGAAGGTCGAACTCTCCGACGGCAACAGCTCGGCGCTCCTGACCATCCCCGAGAACGACCGCTTCAAGTACGTCGTGATGCCGATGCGCATCTAACCCGTTGACTGCTATCTAATATATAGCTTCTAACGCTTACCTGTCCTGCGTTAGATGCGTTTTTGACTCTCAAAGAATCTGGAAACCCCATGGTTTCCATGCATTGCCAAGGCCGACCATGACCGCTGAAAACCAATTGCCCGAGTCCGAAGAAATCGGCGCTGGCGCCGCTGCGCCCAAGATCGATGCCCACCAGGCGGGCGCCAGCGAAGGCTATGGCGAAGGTGCCATCACGATCCTCGAAGGCCTGGAAGCGGTGCGCAAGCGCCCTGGCATGTACATCGGCGACACGTCGGACGGCACCGGTCTGCACCACCTGGTGTTCGAGGTGGTGGACAACTCCATCGACGAGGCGCTGGCCGGCCACTGCGACGACATCGTCGTCACCATCCACTCCGACAACTCGATCTCGGTGACCGACAACGGCCGCGGCATTCCCACGGGCGTGAAAATGGACGACAAGCACGAGCCCAAGCGCTCGGCCGCCGAGATCGCACTGACCGAGCTGCACGCGGGCGGCAAGTTCAACCAGAACAGCTACAAGGTCTCGGGCGGGCTGCACGGCGTGGGCGTGAGCTGCGTGAATGCGCTCAGCCAGAAGCTGCGCCTGACGGTGCGCCGCGAAGGCAAGGTGCACGTGCTCGAATTCAGCCGCGGCTTTGTGCAAAACCGCATCGTCGAGCAGGTCGACGGCGTCGAAGTCTCGCCGATGAAAGTCACTGGCGACACCGAAAAACGCGGCACCGAGGTGCACTTCCTGCCCGACACCGAGATCTTCAAGGAAAACAGCGACTTCCACTACGAGATCCTGGCCAAGCGTCTGCGCGAGCTGAGCTTTCTGAACAACGGCGTGCGCATCCGCTTGAAGGACGAGCGCAGCGGCAAGGAAGACGACTTCTCGGGAGCCGGCGGCGTGCGCGGCTTTGTCGAGTTCATCAACAAGGGTAAAACCGTGTTGCACCCGAACTCGTTCTATGCGTCGGGCGAGCGGCCGTCCGAAACCTATGGCGGCATCCCCGGCACGCACATCGGCGTCGAAGTGGCGATGCAGTGGAACAGCGGCTACAGCGAGCAGGTGCTCTGCTTCACCAACAACATCCCGCAGCGCGACGGCGGCACCCACCTCACGGGCCTGCGCGCCGCGATGACGCGTGTCATCAACAAGTACATCGATGAAAACGACTTCGCCAAGAAGGCCAAGGTCGAGGTGACCGGCGACGACATGCGCGAAGGCCTGTGCTGTGTGCTGTCGGTCAAGGTGCCCGAACCCAAGTTCAGCAGCCAGACCAAGGACAAGCTGGTGTCGAGCGAGGTGCGCGCGCCGGTCGAGGACATCGTCGGCAAGCTGCTCACCGACTACCTGCAGGAGCGCCCGGGCGACGCGAAGATCATCTGCGGCAAGATCGTCGAAGCCGCGCGCGCGCGCGAAGCCGCGCGCAAGGCGCGCGAGATGACGCGCCGCAAGGGCGTGCTCGACGGCATGGGCCTGCCCGGCAAGCTGGCCGACTGCCAGGAAAAAGACCCGGCGATGTGCGAGATCTACATCGTCGAGGGCGACTCCGCCGGCGGCTCCGCCAAGCAGGGGCGCGATCGCAAGTTCCAGGCCATCCTGCCCCTGCGCGGCAAGATCCTGAACGTGGAAAAGGCGCGCTACGAGAAGCTGCTGACCAGCAACGAAATCCTGACGCTGATCACGGCCCTGGGCACCGGCATCGGCAAGGCCGGCGGCAGCACCGGCAACGACGACTTCGACGTCGCCAAGCTGCGCTACCACCGCATCATCATCATGACCGACGCCGACGTCGATGGCGCGCACATCCGCACCCTGCTGCTGACGTTCTTCTACCGCCAGATGCCCGAGCTGGTCGAGCGCGGCCACATCTACATCGCCCAGCCGCCGCTCTACAAGGTCAAGGCCGGCAAGGAAGAGCTGTACCTCAAAGACGCCGCCGCGCTCGACGGCTTCCTGCTGCGCATTGCGCTCAAAGACGCCAGCATCGTCACCAGCGCCGAGTCCGGCGCCAGCGTGCTCTCGGGCGAAACCTTGGCCGAGCTGGCGCGCAAGCACCAGGCGGCCGAGCACGTGATCACGCGCCTGTCCAATTTCATGGACTTCGAGGCCCTGCGCGCCGTGGCCGATGGCGTCGCGCTCCAGCTCGACACGCTGCAGGACGCGCAGGCCAGCGCCGTGGCGCTCGAAGCCAAGCTGCGCGAGCTCAACATCACCGGCATCCCGGCCGAGGTGGCGGGCGAATTCGACGTGCGCACCGACAAGCCGCTGCTGCGCATCAGCCGCCACCACCACGGCAACGTCAAGAGCAGCGTGCTCACGCAGGACTTCGTCAACGGCGCCGACTACGCCGCGCTGGCCGAGGCCGCCAACACCTTCCGCGGCCTGCTGGGCGCAGGCGCCAAGGCGCTGCGCGGCGAGGGCGAGCGCCAGAAGGAAGAGAAAGTGGCCGACTTCCGCCAGGCCATGAACTGGCTGATCTCCGAGGCCGAGCGCACCACCGCGCGCCAGCGCTACAAGGGCCTGGGCGAAATGAACCCCGAGCAGCTCTGGGAAACCACCATGGACCCGACCGTGCGCCGCCTGCTGCGCGTGCAGATCGACGACGCCATCGAGGCCGACCGCGTGTTCACCATGCTGATGGGCGACGAGGTCGAGCCGCGCCGCGACTTCATCGAAACCAACGCGCTGCGCGCTGGCAACATCGACGTCTGAGCGTTTTTGTAGGTTCTCAAAAATCCTGCAAATTTCTCAAATTTTGCGAATGAGAAAAGCCCGGTGTTACCGGGCTTTTCTCATTCAGAGAGCCCGACTAACAATTTGCTAGTAGCGGCCAGAAGGGTTTTGCGAGCGACTGCTTCAGGCCGGCTGCCGTCATCCAGTTTTGGCGGATTGATGACCGCTGCCGCCATTACCGGTCATTGGATGTTTCGCTGGCTGAGTGACCGCTGCACTGCCAGGATCGGCCAGTCAACAGAGCTCTCCCGAGGTCCGTGGCTCGACGCAGGTCAAAGGGCCATCCTCACGGGCTGCGAACTAGCGGTACCGCCCCGTTCCGGTCGCATAGCGACCTTCTTATCAAGGCACGGTTCGCAGCGGTTCCGGTCGGTGGCAACCATGCTTCTAACTCATGGTCTCTGCCGCGTTGCCGTCGTCCAGATGCCAGCGACCTCCCGGGTTCGATGACCGGTTTCAGGGGTACTGCCATGGTCCAGTTTGTGAGGACACAGCGCTATCTTTTGCCGATGCGGCCCCCGCAAGAGCTTGCGCCGAATGCGCAGCGTTGTCTTTCCCTCATGGGCGGCGTAGAGTATTTCAAGAATGCACTCTGCTCCACGCTCCTGAGGAGATTCAGTCATGACCCAACGCGTACTTATTACCGCCGGCGCTGGCGGAATTGGCCTGGCCATTGCCAAGGCATTCGCAGCCGAAGGGGCCCGCGTGCACATCGCCGACGTCAACGCCGAGGCTGTGCAGGCAATCACCACGCAATACCCCGCAATCAGTGGAACGGTGGGCGACATCAGCAAGCCTGCGGACTTGGACACTCTGTTTGCGAATGTGCAGACACAGTTGGGCGGGCTGGATGTGCTCATCAACAATGCGGGCATCGCCGGGGCCACGGCGCCTGTTGCCGACTACCCGCTCGACACCTGGAATGCCGTCGTCAACCTGAACCTGACCGGAACGTTCATGGTCACCCAGCGTGCCATCCCTTTGCTCAAAGCATCTCCGGCCGCTTCCATCCTTGTGATGTCTTCCCTGGCGGGGCGTTTCGGCTATCCGAACCGGGTGGCCTACTCCACGACGAAATGGGGGCTGGTCGGCTTCACCAAGACCTTGTCGCTTGAACTGGGGCCGCACGGCATCACCGCCAATTCCATTCATCCGGGTGCTGTGGACGGGCCGCGCCTTCAATCGGTATTCGAAGGGCGCGCCAAGGTCTCCGGACGCACCGTGGACGAAGAAACCGACTTGGCGATGGCCAACCAAGCCGTCAAGAAATTCATCGATCCGGCTGACATCGCCGCGTTGGCTGTCTTCCTTGCGGGCCCGCACGCGCGCACCATCTCCGGTCAGATGTTCCCGATCGATGGTGACTCCAAGACCGCCGGCTGATCATGGCCCACACGGTCACTGCCCCGTCCGAAGGCTCTGACCCCAAAACCGGCCACCCGGCTGCGCCGCGCCCAGGCCTGTGGAAGGGCCGGGCGGCCGTCCTGATCGGACTCGTGCTGCTGGGCATCGGCCTGCGGCATGCTGTCACCGGTTTGTCTCCGCTGCTCAGCGACGTGCGCGAGGCCTTGGGGATTGGCACTGCAGGCGCCACCTTTATCGGGATGCTGCCTACGCTGTGTTTCGGCGCAGCAGGATTTCTCGCGCCCGTGATCGTGCGCAAAATCGGTGCCGAATCCACCGCCTTGCTGGCTGTGTCGCTGGCTGCCGCAGGCACCTTGGCCCGCCCCTTCCTCGACAGTCCCGCTGTCTTCATAGTCCTCAGCATTGTTGCGCTGACCGGCATGGGCCTGGGCAACGTGGTGGGCGCGCCGCTGGTCAAGAAGTATTTTCCAGACCGGCAGGCGGTAATGGTGACGGTGTTCGCGTTGCTGATGCAGGCGGGAGCGACGTTGCCCGCCATGACGGCCATTCCCGTGGCGAACGCTCTGGGCTGGCAAGCTTCGTTGGCTTCATGGGGTGTGTTGTCGCTGGTCGCCGTGGTCCCTTGGGTCATCCAGTTGCTGAAGATTCGGCGCACCGGGCCCGTGGCGGCCCAAGCCGGTGTTGCCACCGCACCCGCCACACAGAAGCTCGGCCTGGCCCAGTTGGCCACCAGCCCCGTGGCGTTGGGCACAGCACTTTTCTACGCCATGGCATCGCTGAATATTTACGCGATGCTGGCCTGGCTGCCGACCATCCTGCAACAGCACTTGGGCTTGGACCGGAATGCAGCAGGCCTGGCCTTCTCGATCTACACCTTCATGACGCTTCCGATGGCCTTTATCACGCCACTCATTGCCAACCGGATGAAAAATCCGATTCCATTGGCAATCCTGCTGGCCATGGTTGGGCCCATCGGTTACCTAGGAATGATCTTCGGCGTTGGACCTGCTTGGCTCATGGCGCTGGTTGCCGGCTTGGCCGGCGGCGCATTTCCGCTCGCAATCGCCATGTTCAATCTGCGCACCCGCACCACCATGGGCTCCGCCGCCATCGCCGGTTTTGCGATGGGCATCGGCTACCTCGCCGGCACGCTGGGCCCGCTGCTGGGCGGCTGGCTCTATGCGGCGACGGGCAGCTGGACGGCGGCGCTTTGGGTCTATGCCGTAACGGTGGTGCCCATGGCCGTCGGTGGACTGATGATGGCCCGGCCGGGTCGCTACCTCGAGGACAGGTTCGCCTGATGCCGTGCGCCCCTGTTCAACCCATGCCAACAGGCGTATCGTGATCTGTCCGCCGGAACAGATTCATCTCTCGCAAGCGCTGTCGCGGAAAGCCGGGCGCCGGCCGGACGATCGCATCAACGTCTCGTGTTGAAAGGAAGGTTCGCATGACTACACACAAAGTTGGCTACCTGATCGGCAGCCTCGCCAAGGCCTCCATCAATCGTCAGCTCGCCAAGGCGCTGGTGAAATTGGCACCGCCCGCGCTGGTGTTCACGGAGATACCGATCAAGGACCTGCCGCTCTACAGCTACGACTACGACGCCGACTACCCGCCGGTGGCACGCGCCTTCAAGCAGGCCATCGCCGATGTCGATGCGCTACTGTTCGTCACACCGGAATACAACCGCTCGATCCCCGGCGGCCTGAAGAATGCCATCGACTGGGCGAGCCGGCCGTGGGGGAAGAACTCGTTCACGCGCAAGCCCTGCGCCGTAATTGGCGCATCGCCCGGCGCCATTGGCACTGCGGTGGCCCAGCAGAGCCTGCGCAGTGTGCTCGGCTTCTGCAACGCACCCCAGATGAACGCGCCGGAGGCCTACATCCATTTCACCCCCGGCCTCATCACCGAGGATGGCGACGTGACCAACGCAGGCACGGCGGAGTTCCTGCGCAACTACATGGCCGATTTCCACCAGTTCATCGCGCGCGTCATGGCGGTGCTGCCGCGCGATGCATGACCGCCGCTGCCGGCGGCAGTGATCGATCGGACGTTGCTTCGCGGTGACGCAGCCGTCGAGATAAGCCCGGTTTCGTAGGCGCAATGGAGAACGAGATGAATGCCAGCGTTCAACCAAAGGTGGCGTACAAGGGCAACGACCGGCTTCTTTTCGGCATCATCATGGGCGTCGTCGCATTCTGGCTGTTTGCCCAGACGACGCTCAACATCGCGCCCGACATGCGCCGTGACCTTGGCATGGATGCGAACGTGACGAACGTCGCTGTGGCCGTCACCTCCCTTTTCTCGGGCATCTTCATCGTGGTGATGGGTGGCTTGGCCGACCGCATTGGCCGGCTGAAGATCACCCGTATTGGCTTTTACCTGAGCATCGCCGGCTCGCTGCTGGTGGCCATCACACCGCAGGGTCAACTGGCAACACCGGTCCTGCTCGCGGGCCGTGCGCTGCAAGGCCTGTCGGCCGCTTGCATCATGCCGGCCAGTCTGGCGCTGGTGAAGGATTTTTGGGATGGTCCTGAGCGCCAGCGCGCGATCAGCATGTGGTCGATTGGTTCGTGGGGCGGTTCCGGACTGTGCGCGTTGTTCGGCGGCTTGATGTCGCAGCACTTCGGCTGGCGCTCGATCTTCTGGGTGGCCATCGCTGTGAGCGTGCTCGGCCTGTGGATGATGCACGGCACGCCCGAGAGCAAGGCCGAAACCACGGGTGGGTACAAGTTTGACCTGACTGGCGTGCTGACTTTCATGGTCACCATGGTGGCACTGCAGGTACTGGTGACGCAGGGCAACAAGCTGGGGTGGACCAGCCCGGTGGGCCTGGGGCTGCTGGCGATAACCGCAGCGTTCGGCTGGCTGTTTTTCCGTATCGAGAACAAGGCATCCAATGCGTTCTTTGATTTCAGCCTGTTCAAGAACCCGACCTACACCGGTGCGACGATTTCCAACTTCCTGATCAACGGAACGGCCGGCACACTGATCGTCTCGCTGCAATTGGTTCAGCTCGGCGGCAACATGAACGCCCAGCAGGCCGGATTTCTGACGCTGGGCTACGCGATTGCCATCATCGCCTTTATCCGCGTGGGCGAGAAGCTGCTGCAACGCTTCGGCCCGCGCAAGCCGATGATCTGGGGCTGCCTGATTACGGGCCTGGCGATCCTGTTGGTGTCGCCCGCCAATCTGCTGCTGTCGGACTACAAGATCCTCGCAAGCGTCGGTTACACGCTGTTCGGTGTCGGTCTGGCGTTCTATGCCACCCCGTCGACCGATGCGGCGCTGTCGAACCTGCCGGCGGCCCAGGCGGGGTCGGGTTCGGGCATTTACAAGATGGCTTCGTCGCTCGGCGCCGCTTTCGGCGTGGCGATTTCCGCCGCCATCTTCACCGCGCTCAGCGACGACAGCGCGAGCATGAACTGGCTTGATGGCGTGATCACCTTCAGTGGCCGCCAGGACAACCTGGCCGTGCGGGAGGCCGCCATCGTTGCGCTGGGCTTCAACGCGCTGATGGTCTTGATGGCCATCCTCTCGATCATGCTCACGGTGCCCAAGGGAGCGAAGGCGCCGGCCTGAATCCCCAACCGTCATGTCAAGCGCCGACTATTCCCTCCAGCGCGCTTTCTGTCGGACCTCTGTCAACCTTGCTTCGTCACTTCTGGAGCTGTCATGAATGCCCTCACCCAAGCTCTCGGCTCCGCCGAACCCGCCCTGATGAGCGAACTCGAAGCGCTCTACAAGGACATCCATCAGCACCCCGAGTTGTCGATGCAGGAAGTCCGCACCGCGAAGATCGCCGCCGACGCGATGCAGGGCCTCGGCTACGAGGTGACGCGCAACGTCGGCGTGACCGGCGTGGTCTGCGTGATGAAGAACGGCGCTGGCCCGACCGTGATGCTGCGCGCGGACATGGATGCGCTGCCGATGGCCGAGAACACCGGGCTGCCCTATGCCAGCAGCGTGACGGCACGCGACGCGGACGGCGTCGAGGTCGGCGTCGCGCACTCGTGCGGCCACGACATGCACGTGACCTGGATGATGGGCGCCGCGCGCATCCTGTCCGCGAATCGCGCCGCCTGGCAGGGCACGCTGATGATCGTGTTCCAGCCAGGAGAGGAAACAGCCGAGGGCGCGAGCGCCATGGTGCGCGATTGGGACGAAGGCCGCTTTCCGAAACCCGACATCATCCTGGGCCAGCACGTGATGGTCGGTGCGGCCGGCACCGTGAGTTACCGTCCCGGCGTCACACTCTCTGCTGGAGACAGCCTGAAGATCAAGCTCTTCGGGCGCGGCTCGCACGGCTCGCAGCCGCAAACCTCGATCGATCCGGTGATCATGGCCGCCGCAACCACGCTGCGCCTGCAGACCATCGTCTCGCGGGAGATCGCGCCGACCGAGCCGGCGGTGCTCACGATTGGCTCGCTGCAGGCCGGCACCAAGGAAAACATCATCCCTGACGATGCCACCATCAAGCTGAACATGCGCACCTTCAGCGAGGACACGCGCGAGTACATGCTCAAGTCGATCCGCCGCATCTGCTGCGCCGAATGCGATGCCTCCGGTGCCGAGCGGCCGCCCGAGTTCACCACCATCAACAGCTACCCACTGACCGAGAACGACCTGGTCGCGACGCAAAAGGTGGCGCAGGCGTTCGGCCAGCAGTTTGGCAAGAACGCCTCGCTGGCGCCCAGCCCGGCGTCGGCCAGCGAAGATTTCAGCATCTTCGGCCGCAGCTGGGGCGTGCCCTATGTGTTCTGGTTCGTCGGTGGCACCGACCCGGTGGTGTATGCCAAAGCCCAACAGGAAAAGACCGTCAACAAGATCCCCAGCAACCACTCGCCGAAGTTCGCGCCGCAGATCCACCCGACGCTCGAGACCGGCTTGCAGGCCATGCTGACCGCCGCTGCCGCGTGGCTGTGCCCCCCGGCGCCACGGCCTGAAACGAACACATGAGCGTCCACGAATTGGTACTTGCCGGCCTGAACGACCACCGCCTGTTCACCAGGCTTGATCTGGCGGGCACGTTCGCCTTTGCCATCGGCGGTGCCGTCGCTGCCAGGGACCGCGGCCTTGACCGGTTCGGCGCCGTGCCATAGCGTTCACGGTCGCTTGCGGCCGGGCGTGCAGGGCGACCTCTGCATCATCGGCGCTGTGCCGCCGGCCGGGCCGACCGATTGGCGCTACCTCGCCGTTGCCATGGCCGCGGCATTGATGACGATGGTCGCAAACCCGGTGGTCGTGTGCTTGGCGCACCCGATGCGCCTCTTCGACTCCATCGGCGTGGGACTATGTGCCGTGACCGGCGCGCAGAAGCGCCATGATTTTTGGCCATACGCGGAGAATGAGCACCGTCGCTGTTCTCACAAGACCTACGAATCGCTTTATCCGAGCTACCGATCGTTAGCCCACTCAAGGAGAACCTACAGCGTCCACGATAGGGTGCGGCAGCGCTCGCACCCTGCGCAGAGGAGACGGCGCCTGCCATGGCGCCCCGGCCTCACGCCTGAAGCAGGATGATCTCGGCGCGGCCGCTGAGCAGCGGCTTGCACAGGATCTTGTAGACGTCCGCATCGAATTCCGGCGCCGCCTGGCCGAGCTGTCGGGCCTCGGCAGCGTCCTGCGCGCTGCCCAGGTAATGCCAGTTGCGCACGACGTGGATCTGCTGCTCGGCCCCCTCCCTTTCGACCAGGCCGACCGCCCCGGGGTACGGCCAGCAGGCCACGCGCAGCCCTTCGAGGCCAGTGAAAAGGCGCTGGCGGTGGCTCTCGGGCGTCTCGTCGCCGCGGCACACGCCGGCGCACTGGCGCAGCATGGCCCGAAAACACGCCCTGCCCGGAGCGGGCTTTTCCAGGCCGAGCGCGCCGTAGCACAGGCGCTGGTCGTCTGCCACCTGGCGCAGCGCCTCCAGGGCGCCATGGCGGCTCGCGTAGAGGCCATACAGGCCGGGTTCGGTGGCGAAGTTGAGGTCTTTCGAATAGACCACCTCGGGCAGGCTGCCCTCGACGCGCAGTGCGCACCACTGGCGGTGGTGCCGCAGCTTCTGGTTGAGCAGCGGTTGCTGCTGCTTGATCAACCGGGCTTCCAGCAGCAGCGCGCCGATTTCGCCGGCCGTGCGGATATGGCTGATGCGCACGGTCTGGCGCAGCAGGCGTGCCTCCTCGGGATTGCGCAGGTGGGAAAGCACCCGGGAGCGCAGGTTGACGCTCTTGCCGATGTAGAGCGGCAGCGCGCCCTCCTGTCCATGAAAAATGTAGACGCCGGGCGCGGCGGGCAGATCGTCCAGCGCCGCACGCAAATGCTGCGGGTATTCGTACATGCGCGCGGCGTCGAACTCGGGACGGCGGCGAGAGGGGCGGTGCATGGCCAGTGTCGGGGTGCAAACAAACGGAAAACACGAGGAGGCCACAGTGGCCGCGCTGCGGGGCTTGCACGCTCCCAGCGCACCGATGCTGGGCGTTCGTACAGTATAGCCAGGACGTTGGCGTGAGCGCTTGCTGCGGCGCAGGGGCCCAGTGGCACTTGCACCAGAGGCCCCGGCACCGGACTTTCGTGGGAACGCGTCTGTTCTTGTCTTACGCACGCTGGCGTCTGCGTCTTACCGCGATCTCGGGCCGCTGTCCCTCCAATGCAGAGATGGCGCGGGGCCTGCCGCCGTGCGCCTTGAGAGTCCCTGGGCTTCAACTGCACGAAAGCCACGCCATGGCGGACACACGCCTTCCTGATCCGCAGCCGATCCCCACCGCCAGCGACGCATCCTGGCTGGACAAACTCGGTCCGGGCCTGGTCACGGGGGCGGCGGACGACGACCCCAGCGGCATCGCCACGTATTCGCAGGCCGGGGCGCAGTTCGGCTATGGGCTGCTGTGGAGCCTGCTGCTGACGTTCCCGCTGATGGTGGGCATCCAGATGATCAGCGCACGCATTGGCCGGGTCAGCGGCCACGGCCTGGCCACCAATGTGCGGCGGCATTACCCGGCCTGGCTGCTCTATGGCCTGGTATCGCTGCTGGTACTGGCCAATACCATCAACATTGCCGCCGACATCTCCGCCATGGCCGATGCCCTGAGGCTGCTGGTGGGTGGCAGCAGGCACCTGTATGTGGTTTTCTTTGGCATGCTGTCGCTGCTGTTGCAGGTGTTCATTCCCTACAAACGCTATGTGCGGCTGCTCAAATGGCTGACCTTGGTGCTGCTGGCCTATGTCGCGACGGTGTTCACGGTGAAAATTCCTTGGGCGACGGTGCTACAGCACACCTTCCTGCCGCATCTCCAATGGCAACAGGACTACATCACCACCACGGTGGCGGTGTTCGGCACCACCATCAGCCCGTATCTGTTCTTCTGGCAGGCGTCGCAAGAGGTCGAGGAAATGCACGCCCAACCGCGCGCGCGGGCGCTGAAAGACACCCTGGCACAGGCCGGCGACCAACTGCGCCGGATCAAGCTCGATACCTTGATCGGCATGGCTTTCTCCAACCTGGTCGCCTTTTCCATCGTCCTGACCACGGCCTTGACGCTGCATGCGCATGGTGTCACCGACATCCAGACCTCGGCCCAGGCCGCCACGGCTCTGCGGCCCATCGCCGGCGAATTTGCCTTTCTGCTGTTCACGGTCGGCATCGTCGGCACCGGCCTGCTGGCGGTGCCGGTGCTCGCCGGCTCGGCCGCCTACGCGGTGGCCGGGACGTTCCACTGGAAGAGCAGCCTGGAGAGCAAGCCGATGGCCGCCAAAGGCTTCTACGGCATCATTGCCATGGCCACGCTGGTCGGCGTGGGAATGGGCTTGACGTCCATCGACCCGATCAAGGCCCTGTTTTGGAGCGCCGTGCTCAACGGCGTCATCTCGCTGCCCATCATGGTCGTCATGATGCTGATGGCCGTGCGCAGCGACATCATGGGCGCGCTGGTGCTGGGTGCCGGTCTCAAAGCCCTCGGCTGGCTGTGCACCGGCGTGATGGCGGTGGCGGTGCTGGCCATGCTGGTCACGATGGCGATGTGAGCGCGCGACGGCCGGCACCCGGAAGGCGCCGGGCCCCGCGACATGGCGTGCGGTGGGGAGCAACAGCGGGCGGATGCCGAACCGGGCATCTTCGGGCGGCATGGGCTGTGCGCCCGCGCCGCCGGCGCTTCACGGGCGGTCGGGCTCCACCGGGCCGGGCGTGCCGGGTGGGGCGGGCTCGGGGGGCTGCACGGGCTTGCCGACGTTGTGCGCCTCGCGCCCGGCGTCGGTGTCGACCAGGCCGCGTTGCACATCGCGGTAGGCCTGCTGGATGTCGGCGCTGGGAATGCCGTCGGTCATGCCGACCGACTGGTCGCGTTCGTGCGGCAGCTTGGGCAGGCGGGTGCCTTCGGGGGGCGTGGCGTCGGCCCCGGCGGATGGCGCATCCAGCGTTTTCTGCGTGGTGTCGACGCTGCGCTGCGCGGGTGCGGGCGTTGCGGGACGGTGCGGATCTTGCGGCGACATGGGGTAGCTCCTCGGAAGGGGGATGGTCGGAACATCGTAAAAGGCCAGCGCCGCCACCGCTGTAGGCCGGCGGCCCGCGCGCGCGAGGGCCCGCGCCACGCTGGCAGGCCCCTCGTCAGAAGCCACACGGCGCCAGCCCCTGCGCGGCCATGCCAAACTCCCGCCCCATGTCTTCTACAGAATGGGCCCACGCGGCCCTGCAGTCGTTTGATGCGGTGGTGCAGTCCACCGAGGGGTTCCGCGGCCGCGCCGGCCAGCGCAGCATGGCCGAGCAGGTAGCGCAGGCCTTCAGCACGGCCGAGCTGGGCAAGCCCGAGGACGAGGACACGCAGCCGGTGCGCGCGATCGCCGTGATCCAGGCCGGCACGGGCGTGGGCAAGTCGCTGGCCTACTGCGCGCCGGCGATCGCGCTGGCGCTCGCGCGCGGCACGCGCGTGCTGATCTCGACCGCCACGGTGGCACTGCAGGAACAGCTGGTGAACAAGGACCTGCCGGCGCTGGCCGCGCAGCTGCCCCAGCCGTTCAAGTTTGCCCTGGCCAAGGGGCGCGGGCGCTATGTCTGCAAGCTCAAGCTCGAGCGCCTGGCGGGCACGGGCGAGGCCCACGGCGAGGCCGACGACGACCTGTTCCCCGAAGAAGCTGCCGCCGCGCGCCCGCAGCACGAAACCGAGGCGCGCATCCAGTTCTATTCGGGCATGGCACGGGCGCTGGCGCACGGCGCTTGGGACGGCGACCGCGACACGCTCGACACCCCGCCCGAGCCCGAGGTCTGGAGCCCCGTGGCGGCCGAGGGCGCGAGCTGCACCGGCAAGCACTGCCCGGTGTTTTCGCAGTGCACCTATTACGACAAGCGCAAGGAGCTGGTCGGCGCGCAGGTCATCGTGGCCAACCACGACCTGCTGCTGTCGTCGCTGGGCGCGCGCATGCTGCCCGAGCTCGACAACTGCCTGCTGGTGCTCGACGAGGCGCACCACCTGCCGGCCACGGCGCTCGACCAGTTCGCCTGCAGCATGGACCTGAGTCGCCTGACCTGGATCGACCGCCTGGCCAGCCGCGGCCTGCGCATCGGCCAGCTGGTCGAGGTCGGGGACGTGGCCGACATTCCGCGCCACGCGAGCGCGCTGCGCCAGGGCCTGCAGGACCTGGCCCGGCTGGTGATGGACCTGTATGGCGAGGCGCTGCGCCACCCGCCACGCGGCTGGGGATCTGGCGCGGGCCGCACGCGCGTGCCCGATGCGCGCATGCCCTCGCGCGTGCGCGTGCCCGGCGGCGTGCTGCCCGAGGCGCTGGTCGAGCCGCTGGGCCAGCTGGCGCACCACGCGGCGGGCTTTCTCGAATGCCTGCGCGCGATCAGCAAGGCCCTGCGCGCCGAGATGCGCGACAAGCCCGACGAGGCGCGCCGCCTGTCGGCGCTGTACGCGCAGATCGGCATGCTCGCGCCGCGGCTCGAAGCCGTGCACGCCACCGCGCAGCTGCTGCTGCAGGACGCGCCCGAGGGCGCGGTGCCGGCCGCGAAATGGTTCACGCTCGAAGTCGATGGCGACTTCATCGTCGTCAAGGCCCACGCCAGCCCCATCCTGCCCGGCGCCACGCTGCGCCAGCACCTGTGGGGCGCGGTGCGCGGCGCGGTACTGACCTCGGCCACGCTGACCAGTTGCGGAAACTTCGACTTCTTTATGCGCGAATCGGGACTGTACGGCGACGATGCCGCCACCACGCTCGAGGTGCCCAGCCCCTTCGACTACGCCGCGCAAGGCACGCTGATCGCCGCCGAAACCCATGCCGACCCGAAGAACGCCCAGGCCTTCACCGCCGAAATGGTCGATGCGCTGATGGGCGACCTAGCGCAGGTCGCATACGGCGCGCTGGTGCTGTTCACCTCGCGCGAGCAACTGCGCCAGGCGGTCGATGCCCTGCCGACCGCCATGCGCCCCCTGGTGCTGGTGCAGACCGCGCTGCCGCGCACCCAGCTGCTGGCGCGCCACCGCGAGCGCGTGGCGGCCGGGCAGCCGTCCATCATCTTCGGCATGCAGTCGTTCGGCGAAGGGCTCGATCTGCCGGGGCGGCTGTGCGAATCGGTGTTCATCACTAAGCTGCCGTTCGCCCCGCCCGACGACCCCGTGGGCGAGGCGCGCGCCGAGTGGCTGCGCGCCGTCGGGCGCGACCCGTTCAGCGAACTCGTGGTGCCGGCCACCGCGATCCGCCTGGCGCAGTGGGCCGGCCGCGCGATCCGCACCGAGGAGGACCAGGCCCATGTCTACTGCTACGACCGGCGCCTGACGCGCACCCACTACGGCCAGCGCCTGCTCAAGGGCCTGCCGCCGTTCACGCTGGTGCAGCGCAGCGCCGCCTGATTAATTTTTGCACTTCAGAGAGGACCCCCCATGCCCCACACCCCGCCCGCCTGCCCGCAATGCGGCCAGGAGAACACCTACCCCGATGGCGACCATTTCATCTGCCCCGACTGCGCGCACGAGTGGCCGCAGGCGGCGGCGCCGGACAGCGATGAAGCCGCCGTGGGCGGCGCGGTGCGCGACGCCCACGGCAACCCGCTGCAGGACGGCGACGCGGTGATCCTGGTCAAGGACCTCAAGGTCAAGGGCTCGTCATCGACGCTCAAGAAGGGTACGAAGATCAAGGGCATTCGCCTCGTCGACGGCGCCGACGGCCACAACGTCGACTGCAAGACCGACCTGGGCAGCCTGCTGCTCAAATCCGAGTTCTTGAAGAAGGCCTGACCGCCCGGCTGGAACGCAAAAAAGAGAGCTTCCAGCGCTTGCGGAACAAGGGCTGGAGCCCGAAAAGCCATGGAACCGGCAGGCACGCTGTGGGACAGGCCCCACAGCGCCCCGCGCGCTCTACCGACGCCTGCGCCCCGGGGCCAGACCTACAGTGAATGCCCGACATTTCACACCTGGAGTCCCCACCATGAGCAACGACAAGCCCGCGCAGCAAACCCTGTGGGACCTCATCAAGGACATCCGCTTTGGCATGCTGACCCACCGCAGCACCAGCGGCGTGCTGCATGCCCATCCGCTGACCACGCAGAACCAGGCGCTCGACGAGCACTCGGAGCTGTATTTCTTCATTCCCAAGCAGGGCGAGCTGTACGAGCAGCTGCAGACCGACGGCCAGGTCAACGTGTCGTACGCCGACCCGGGCGCCGACAGCTATGTGTCGCTGTCCGGCCACGCGCGTTTCAGCGAAGACCAGGCCAAGAAAGAGCAACTGTGGACGCCCATGGCCAAGGCCTGGTTTCCCGATGGCGTGACCGACCCGAACCTGGCGCTGCTGGTCGTCAAGATCGACCACGCCGAGTACTGGGACGTCGACGACAGCAAGATGGTGCAGCTGTTCAAGATGGCCAAGGCGGCCGTCACGGGTCAAGCGCCCACCGGGCTGGGCGAGCACAAAGCACTCGACCTGCCCTGAGCTGAGGCGGCCGTGCGAGGGGGACTGCGCCCAGGGCGCCGGTCCGGGTGGTTCGGGGCAGGGCCGGCTGAGGCCGGCTGACAGGTCTCGGCGGACGGACGGGCTCCTCGACACCAACTCCCAAGCGGCCGCTAAAGGCAGTGGCCATCGCGGTGCCATTTGGGCATTTTTTTGCCACCATGGCCTTGAATAACTCTGCACACCATCCATATGGATGGCACAAGGAGTTTTATATGAACAATGTGCTGCCCCTGGCGGGCGTCCGCGGCAAGGTCGCGGAATCTGAAAAGGTCACCGTGAACCTCGGTTTCGTCGACCTCGGCCACATCGATCTGCTGGTGGCCGAGGGCTTCTACAGCAACCGCACCGACTTCATCCGCACGGCCATCCGCAACCAGCTGTCGACGCAGGCGGACGCGGTGCGCCAGGTGGTGGCCCGCAAGATGCTGGTGCTGGGCCTGCAGCGCTTTGGCCGCGCCGACCTCGAGGCCGTGCAGGCCGCCGGCGAGACGCTGGAGATCCGCGTGCTCGGCCTGGCCAGCATCGACGCCGACGTGCCCGCCGCACTGGCGCAGGCGACGATTGCGTCGGTCACGGTGCTCGGCGCTTTCCATGCCAGTCCCGCGGTCAAGGCCGCGCTGGCCGGCCGCATTGGCTGAACCGACAAGGAGCCCGCCATGGACTGGAATGTCAACCTCCAAAGCATGATCGACGACGCCACCGCCCTCGTGCGCAGCGGCCAGGTCGGTGAAGCCACGCGCGCCATCCAGCGCGCGCTCGGTGGCGCTGCGCCCCTGGACGCGGCCACAGCGGGCGCGCCGCCCCACAGCAGCCTGCTGCCCGCGGCCGGCGCCCACATGCCCGCGCCGCGCAAGGGCCGGCGCAGCGCGCCCAGCGCCGACGTGGAGGACGCCGTCGTCATCGAGCGCGGCACGGCGCGGACCTCCACGCCCCCACGGCCGGCGGATGCGGGCCACGCCACCCAGCCCGTGGGCACCTTCCTCGATGTGGCGTTCGCACACGCCGGCGCCCAGCACCACTACCATTTGTACGTTCCGCCCGGCGCGGCCGCCCGCGCGCCCCTGCCGCTGGTGCTGATGCTGCACGGCTGCACGCAGAACCCCGAAGACTTCGCCACCGGCACCGGCATGAACACGGCCGCCGCGCAGGCCCCGGCCCTGGTGCTCTACCCGATGCAGCCGCACAGCGCCAACCCGCACGGCTGCTGGAACTGGTTCCGCCCCGAGAACCAGCGGCGCGGCGCGGGCGAACTCGCGCTGCTGGTGGCCATGGTGCGCGACGTGATCGCACGCCATGCGGTCGACCCGCAGCGCATCTACGTCGCCGGCCTGTCCGCCGGGGGCGCCATGGCCGCGCTGCTGGCGCGCGAGTACCCCGACCTGTTCGCCGCGGTGGGCGTGCATTCGGGCCTGCAGGCCGGCGCCGCACACAACATGATGGCCGCGCTCTCGGCCATGCACAACGGCGCCAAGCCGGGGCCCGTGGCGCGCCCCGCCGGGCTCCCCAGCCACGGCCCGGCCATTCCCATCATCGTGTTCCACGGCGATGCCGATGAGACCGTGCACGCGCGCAACGGCGAGCAGCTGATCGCCGCCGCGCTGGCGGCGGCCACGCGCGCCGGCACGCCGGTGCGCCACGCGATGGAAACCGGGCGTGCGCCCGGCGGCGGACGCTACACGCGCACGGTGTACCGACACGTGGACGGCGACCCGGCCCACGCTCCCGGCCCCGTGGTCGCAGAGCACTGGCAGCTGCACGGCGCCGGCCATGCCTGGGCCGGCGGCGACGCGCGCGGCAGCCACACCGATCCGCGCGGCGTGAACGCGACGCGCGAGATGCTGCGCTTCTTTCTGGAGCACCCCAAGGCGCAGTGAAGCGCCGCGCGCGGCCGCCCGCGGAGGGCGCCCGCCGGCGCGTGCGGGGACAATGGCGCCATGCCTTCACCCATCGCCGTCATCGACTTCGAAACCACCGGCATCTCGCCCGGCCAGGGCGCACGCGCCACCGAGGTGGCCATCGTGCTGCTGCAGGGCGGCCGGGTGCTGGACCGCTTCCAGAGCCTGATGCGGACCGGCGCCTGGATTTCCCCGTTCATCACCCAGCTCACCGGCATCACCAACGCCATGGTCGCGGCCGCGCCCGAAGCGACCGCGGTGGTGCGCGAGGCCGCGCGCTTCGTCGGCGCGGCGCCGATGGTGGCGCACAACGCGGCGTTCGACCGCAGGTTCTGGCAGGCGGAGCTGGCGCTGGCGGACCTGCCCGCGCCGCAGCCGTTCGCCTGCACCGTGCTGCTGTCGCGCCGGCTGTACCCGCAGGCGCCCAGCCACCGGCTCGGCGTACTGGTCGACTACCACGGACTGCCGCGCACCGGCGCCGCCCACCGCGCGCTGGCCGATGCCGAGATGGCCGCCGCGCTGCTGGCGCGCATGCAGCACGACCTGCGCACGCGCTGGGGCGTGGCAGCCCCCGACCACGCGCTGCTGGTGGCCTTGCAGCGCTGCGCGCGGCCGGCCGTGGGGGCGCTGCTGGCGCGCCACGCGGCGGCGCCGGTGCCCCCCGCGGCGGCCTGAACCGGCGTTATCAGCCCGGGCCCCCGGCGCCCCGATTGACCGCGCTGGCGGTGCGCCATGCGCGGCGCGCGCCGCCGGGCCGCGCCCAAGCTGCGAAGATGGCTGCGGCATGCGCCCCGCCCAGCGGGCGCATCTTGGGTGCCACCACCATCAAAAAAGTGAACTGCCAGCGCATGCTGCACCAGCGCCGGAGCCACTTTTCATTGCATATCCTCTTGTCCCAACTCCTCCGACACGCACACCGCACGCCGCGCCTGGCCTGATGCCCGGCTACCTCCTCAAATTCGAAAGCATCGCCGTGCGCGGCGTGGACAACCTCGCGATCCGCTCGCTGCGCGACCACCAGCAATTTTCCGACCCGCTGGGCGCGGCGCAGCGCCTGGGCATTTCGTCGGCGGCCTGGCCGCTTTTCGGGCTGCTGTGGCCCTCGGGCCTGCACATGGCCGAGCGCATGGCGCTGCACCCGGTCACGCCGGGCGAGCGCATCCTCGAGATCGGCTGCGGCCTGGCGCTGGCCAGCCTGGTGGCCCACCGGCGCGGCGCCGATGTGACAGCCAGCGACTGCCACCCGCTGGCCGGCGACTTCCTGCGCGAGAACCTGCGCCTGAACCAGATGTCGCCCATGCCCTACCGCCACGGCCAGTGGGGCGTGCCCGCAGACGCCGGCGCCGCCGGCCAAGTGCAGGGCCTGTTCGACCTGGTGCTGGGCAGCGACCTGCTGTACGAGCGCGACGAAGATGGAACGCTCGCGCGCTTCATCGGCGCGCACACCGCGCCCCGCGGGCAGGTCTGGATCATCGACCCCGACCGCGGCAACCGCCCGGCCTTCACGCGCCGCATGGCGGCGCAGGGCTTTGGCCTGCGCGAAGAGCGCCTGCAGCGCCCTGCCGAAGCGGGCATGGCCGCCTACAAGGGTCGGGTGCTGGTGTACGGGCGCTGAGGCGGTGGCGGCGGGCCCCCGCCGCCGGGTGCACTGCGGTCTGCCCGCGCGTCCTGGGCGTGCAGCTGCCGCCCCAGCTGCAGCAGCCAGGCGGCCAGGCCCACGACGGCCCAGGCCACCAGCGCGCGGCCCGCGTCGCCCTGCTGGTCGCTGAGGTAGACGCTGCACAGCTGCTGCGGCGCCTCCTGGTAGAGCAGGCCGGCGGCCAGCATCATCCAGAAGCCGTTGAGCGCAAAGAACGCGCGCAGCACCGGCCCGGCCGTGGTCCACGACAGGCCCGCCAGCAGGCCCGCGAGCACCAGGCTGACGACCTTCGCCAGCGCCATGCCGGCGTGCAGCACCGCGAGGTCGAGCGCGGCGGGCAGCATCCACAGGCCCGTGGTGCACAGCGCCGCGAACAGGCCGTTGGCGCCGTGCGCGTTCCAGGGCGAGACGGCCTGCGCGAGGCGCGCTCCGGCGCAGCGCGCCACCCACCAGCCGAGCACGAACAGCAGGGGCAGCTGCAGGCCCATGTGCCGCGCCATGGTCGCCTCCATCCACGGGT